>NZ_JAMQJY010000002.1:0-300000 GCF_023703085.1 Alkalicoccobacillus plakortidis
CAAGTCAACCCTTGTGATGCTAGTAAGTGCGTTAGGTGGACGAGAAGCCATTTTACGCGCGTATGCACATGCGGTACAAGAGAATTATCGCTTTTTCAGCTTTGGCGATGCTATGCTGATTAAGTAACAAGAAAGGGATATGAGTATGTCTGCTATTAGGTATGAACACATCAAAACATGTAAGCAATCAGGAGCTAGACTTGGCCGAGTCCATACACCACACGGGACATTTGAGACACCAATGTTTATGCCCGTTGGAACGTTGGCTACGGTCAAAACGATGAGTCCTGAAGATCTTCATCGTATGGATGCTCAAATTATTTTAAGTAATACGTATCATTTATGGCTTCGTCCTGGACATGAGATTATTCGTGAAGCAGGTGGCCTACACAAGTTTATGAACTGGGATCGTCCGATTTTAACAGATTCTGGCGGCTTTCAGGTATTTAGTTTGAGTAATTTGCGTAAGATTACAGAAGAAGGCGTAGAATTCCGCAATCATCTTAATGGAGCAAAGCTTTTTCTAAAGCCTGAAGGTGCAATGGAAATTCAAAATGCACTCGGTTCAGATATTATGATGGCTTTTGATGAATGCCCTCCATTCCAAGCTGAGCATGACTACATGAAAAAATCCGTAGAACGCACAAGTCGTTGGGCAGAGCGGTGCTTAGAAGCTCACGCTCGTCCGCAGGATCAAGGCCTCTTCGGTATTGTTCAAGGTGGAGAGTACGAAGATTTACGTAAGCAAAGTGCTCGTGACCTTGTTTCATTAGACTTTCCAGGTTATGCAATTGGCGGTTTATCCGTGGGAGAACCTAAAGATGTGATGAATAGAGCATTAGAATTCACAACGCCACTCCTGCCATTTGATAAGCCACGTTATTTAATGGGAGTTGGTTCTCCAGATTCACTTATTGATGGTGCTATAAGGGGAATTGATATGTTTGACTGCGTGTTGCCTACAAGAATTGCTAGAAATGGGACATGTATGACAAGTAATGGACGTCTTGTCGTGCGTAATGCTAAGTATGCGCGCGATTTTGGACCACTTGATGAGAATTGTGACTGCCATGTATGTCAGAATTATTCAAGGGCTTACATCCGCCACCTAATCAAATGTGAAGAAACGTTCGGATTTAGACTTACTACTTATCATAATCTACATTTCCTGTTAAACTTAATGGTGGACGTTCGCCAGGCAATTATGGAGGACAGGTTGCTCGACTTTAAAGAAGAATTTTTTGAGCAGTATGGTTTCAATAAGGCGAATGCTAAAAACTTCTAATTGTAAATTTGTGAAACAGATGATAGCCATATCGACTTTTGATGAGAGCGATGCAAGCTGACAATCTGGTACACCAGAAAGGGGGGAATTATAAATGGAACTAGCACCACTACTATCCATAGTTCTGATGATTGTTGTCTTCTATTTCTTTTTAATTAGACCACAACAAAAACGTCAGAAACAAGTACGTGAAATGCATAGCTCATTGCAACGTGGAGATAAGATTGTGACAATCGGAGGGCTTCACGGTACGATTGATGCGATTGATGAGGATACGGTTATTCTTCTAGTGAATGACAACCGTAAGCTTACATTTGACCGCGCTTCAGTTCGTGATATCGTTAGAGACTAGTAATAAGAAAAAGCACAAACCGGATAAGATCTGGTTTGTGCTTTTTTCTAGTTATGATTTCATGAGGTTAACCCCGATCATCCCACCAACTGCGCCTGTGAGTAGATAGCCGCCATGTAGCATAAACTGAGAACTTGTGAAGGCAACATCATAACCTAACGTTGAGATTAAATAAGCAACAAGGCTAAATAGAATGGCGGTTAAACCTCCTGCTAGCCAGCCCTTTGTTTTTGCCTTCGCTCCTGATACAAATCCACCAATGAACAAGCAGAAAAAAGCTAAAAATGTGATTAACCATTTTATTGAGTGTTCCGTATAGCTTGTCAGACTTAAAAAGCTTGCTAACAACAAACTGGCCAAGATTGCTCCTGCCATAATGACAACTAACCCACTAAAAACCGCCGGAATAAATGGACGATCATTCATTTGAGAGCCTCCCTTTGCTACATAGCCTATTGGTACAACTATATTCAGGCTTGACCAAGCTTAGAATGATTTTATGTAAAATATGTTTTTGGAAGATGCTTCATCACATGCTTTTAAGTAAAGTGGGGGACATTAGGAGCAAGAGGAGGCGGATTATGATGATTCATGAACTAGCAAGAGCTATTGCTATATTTGGCACACTTAGCTTATTTCAACTGATTGCAAGTCGAAACCATAGACACCCCCTGTTAGTCCTCAGCTTCACTGTATTCATTTTAATGTCCGGCCCACTCTTAAATACACAGCAAAATAGTATCCTGATTATCCTACTAAGCCTCATCAGCATACTTTTTATATATATGATCAAACGAATACGAAAGCAAACGACTGTAGAATTAAAAGAAACCGTAACTCCTGAACCAATGCCTTTACCAGTTATCATGGATGGTGAAATTCAATATTCACAGCTAGAGCAACTGAAACAAAATGAATTTTGGTTACGTAGGCAAATTAAAGACCTCGGTTACAGAGACATCAAACGGATCTCTTATTGCAGTGTACGTGGGGATCAGTTGTACTATATAGATGAAATGGACAAGAAATAGGTATATGCAGGAGGAGATGTGCGTATACCATTAAGCTATAAGTCCCATATGCTACTCATGAACGCTGATAATGAGGAGGGGAAATATGGGATCATCACTATACCAACAATGCTGCAACTATAAAGGCAGATACGTTAACATTCAGCATAAGAATGGTCAAAGCTATTACGGACGAGTAGTAGAAGTAGATGACAGACACGTTTATGTAGACATGGGACGTAACGGTAACGGTGGACGTGGTTACGGATATGGAGGCGGATATGGCTACTACGGTGGTTACGGATCCAACGTCGTACCATTTGCATTCGGTGCAATCGCAGGCCTTGCGCTAGCAGGTGCTTTTTTCTTCTGGTAGAAGAGTAGGTTTAAAATGCCGTGAGAGCTGAGCTCTTGCGGTTTTTTTGTGCTTTGTTAAGGGAGAAGAGGATATGGGATGGTGTAGGTGCGGTTTTTGTAGGTGCCGGTAAAAGAAGGACAGTTAGATGACAAAAGGGAGTGAGCAAGCTGTGGAGATTCTATTTTTAAAAAATGTCGTAAGCTACGATTTGTGATTGTGGGCTCTATTAAAAGAAAATAATCCTCTAAGCTTTGGAAGTGAGCATTCTTTGAAGTTTTACCGCACGTATCACATATCCAGACTCTTCTTCCTTTTTTACGTTGCATGCTAAGTTGCAGGCATGATGGACAATTGACACCGCATTCTAATTCAGTTGGCCCGATCTCGTATTTGGATAAGACTTCTATACTAGATTCAATGTGATTCTTTATTAAGGTTAAGACAAGCTCGTTTAATTTTTGGCTTGGTATACTGTGTTCTGGTTGTTTTCTCAAAATCTTTGATATTGAGTCAGGCAATCTGGCAGCATGAATAACTTGGTTCATCAAATGTTGATTAGTTGAGTCAACGACAATTCGAGTAGTAGGATCGCTAACAACAATTAAGTCAACCAATTGCAATAGTGGCCACTGATGAGAAGCAAGCCATTCTTTCAATTGATTCTTTTGCATTTGTGTTTGTAGGAGTGGGTAGTGGAAGACTTCTTCAGTAGTACGCGTAGTGCGAATCATTTGTTGAGTAAGCGGATTTAAGTAGAGGGATCCAGCAATATTTTTAACTTCTAAGATAATGATTAAAGATGGATTTATGAGAATCGTATCTATTTGAAAAAAATGTCCATTCTCACCTCTTAATCGAAGGTCATGTAAAATTGTAAGCTCCTTTTGCATCGACAAACTGTCTAAGTAAAAATCAAGTGACTTTTCACCTCGATATCCAATTTGTCTTTTAAGCAAGTCCTGTTTGATTAACGTAGCTTTAGGGTGATTCTCAGGTAACCTTCTCAATAAAGCTTCTAACTTAGAAATATACAGTGGCTTCGCTCTTTTTTTAGCAATTCTCAATTAATAACCTCCTTTATTTATGTGAATTTCGATAAAAATAGCTGTACTCCTTTATAAATTTAAAAAACATTTTAGAAGATTTAATACATCAGAAGAGGAGCAGATACATCGGCTAGAGTGAAAATACATCAGAAGAGGAGCAGATACATCGGCTAGAGTGAAAATACATCAGAAGAGGAGCAGATACATCGGCTAGAGTGAAAATACATCAGAAGAGGAGCAGATACATCGGCTAGAGTGAAAATACATCAGAAGAGGAGCAGATACATCGGCTAGAGTGAAAATACATCAGAAGAGGAGCAGATACATCGGCTAGAGTGAAAATACATCAGAAGAGGAGCAGATACATCGGCTAGAGTGAAAATACATCAGAAGAGGAGCAGATACATCGGCTAGAGTGAAAATACATCAGAAGAGGAGCAGATACATCGGCTAGAGTGAAAATACATCAGAAGAGGAGCAGATACATCGGCTAGAGTGAAAATACATCAGAAGAGGAACAGATACATCGGCTAGAGTGAAAATACATCAGAAGAGGAACAGATACATCGGCTAGAGTGAACATACATCGAAAGAGGAGCAGATACATCGTTTAGAAGAAAAATACATCGAGAAATGAGCCAATATTACAGCTAATTCAATATTAATGCTCATTCTCCAACCTCCACAAAGGTTAGAGAACAAGCTCATTTTTTAATTACTTTCCCAAACACCGCAAACCTCTTCACCTCACTTGCCTTCAGCAAATTCAACACAAACATCAATACAATGTAAATGCTGCCGGTCAAAGAGAGCTGGATCATTAGCTCGAGCAATGGATTGATTGCGAAATGAGCATACTTCTCGATCATCGTGCTTGCGTAAATGGTTCCTCCAATTAATACGACGAGCTTACCAATCATTTTTAGCTCGATGCTGAAGCCAGCGTTTTTGGCGATGGTTGCTAGGTGGAGCAGGGTGACGAGAACGAAGCCGATGACAATGGCTAGTGCTGCTCCCATGATGCCGAATTCCGGGCGGGTGGCGAGTACAAAGATGGCAGCGGTTTTTATGATGGCGCCAAATAAGCTGTTGTACATCGCTGGCTTGGCAAGGTCGAGTGCCTGAAGGGCAGCTTGCAGTGGACCTTGAATGTATAAAAAGAGGCAAAATGGCGCCATAATTTTTAGGAAGCCGGATGCTTCTGGTGCGTGATACATAAATGACATGATTTGTTCTGGATAAACGAGTAGGACAACCATGGCGAGTCCGCCGGCAATAAAGGAGAGGCGCATGGCTTGTTCGAGTCTGGCATGAATTAAGTGCTGTTGATTCTTAGCCGCTGCTTCGCTGATAGAGGGAAGCAGGGAGGTTGAGAGTGAAAAAGTGATGAAGGTTGGTAATGTTAATAACGGGATAATAAAGCCAGCAAGTTCTCCATATTGTTTGGTTGCAACAATGGTTGCGACACCTGCGATGGCTAGGCTTTGTGCGACAATAATAGGTTCAAAGAAAAGTGAAACGGTTCCGATTAAGCGGCTTCCTGTGGTGGGTAGGGCAATTTTCAAAAGTTGTTTTGATGTTTGTTTGCCTTCGCCTAAATACGCGAAAAACTTTCGGCGTAGCTTGAAGCTTTTTTTTCGTTTGAATAAAAACAGCATGTAGATCAGTGAGACAAATTCACCTGCGATTACAGAGAGCATCGCTCCTGCAGCGGCGTATTCAATACCTAGAGGTAAAAAGGCAGTGGAAAGCACGGCGACCAGCGTGATTCGGACAATTTGCTCAAGCATTTGCGAGTAGGCAGTCGGTTTCATATTTTGTCTACCTTGGAAATAGCCTCGCAGAACAGCGGAGACAGCGACAATTGGAACAATTGGTGCAACAGCAATCAGAGCATAATAGGCTCTGGAATCAGTTAATAGGTGAGATGCTACGTATGGTGCGGTTAAGATCATCGTTGTTGTAAATACTGCGCCAAGGCTAATGGTTATGGCAAGTGAAACCACTAAGATTTGTTTAATCTTGCTTGTTTCACCTCGTGCCTCGGCTTCTGCAACAAGCTTAGAAATCGCAACAGGAAGGCCCATTTGTGTTAACGTTAATATGAGAAGCATGGTTGGTACCGCCATCATATAAAGGCCTACACCTTCAGAGCCCATGATGCGTGCCATTACCATACGATTAATAAATCCAAGAATTTTGGTGACAAATCCAAGCCAAAATTAAGATGATCGTTCCCTTTAAAAATGTTTGTTTAGACATTGGTCACCCTGCTCTCTTAAAAAAATGATGGAAATTTTGTTTGATTATTTATATGCTTAGAGAGTGGTCAAGCATGACAAGTCGTTTGATACCCAAGTCTATTTTCTTGAACAAGGTACAAATAGAAAGAAGGATGATCAAATGGGAGAAAAGCAGCAGTTTGAAGTTTGGAAAGATGATATGGAGCCCGTTCTAGTAAGTAAGGTAGAAGAGTTTCATATGCTTGGATATGATAAAGCGACAAAGGATGAGATTTGGCGGTGTGTAACTGAACGACTACACAAGAAAAAAAGCTATGTACCTTTTTATACATTTACGGATGAATTATTAAATTTAAAAGTAAGTGTGTACATGACTTGGTTGACTGTGAATTCATATAAGGAACCAGAGAATTGGTTTTCTGACTTTGAAGAAGTAGATCAAAACTAGTCAATTTTTCGATTTTAACAAGAATGTGGTAGGATAGACAGAACGGTGTTTTATACATAAGGAGGCAAAGAAAGAGATGGTTAAAAAAGGCCGCATCTTTGCTTTTTTTCTGATTGTACTTGTTTTTGCTGCGGTGATTTCAACCACAGTGATGAGTATAACTAAGGAAACAAAGCTAGGGCTTGATCTTCAAGGGGGCTTTGAGGTTCTTTATGAAGTCACTCCAATTGATGATACGGAAGAAATAACTGAACAAACCTTATCGGCTACAGTAACGGCTTTAAATCAACGGGTGAATGTACTTGGGGTTTCTGAGCCTGTTATTCAAATCGAAGGAGACGATCGAATTCGTGTGCAGCTTGCAGGCGTAGAAGATCAAGAAACGGCTAGACAGCTGCTTGCAACAGAGGCTGAATTAACGTTTCGAGACGTAGACGATAATGTTTTACTTGATGGAAGTGACCTTCAACAAAACGGGGCAGCTTGGACAATTTGATCAAAATAATCGTCCAATTGTTACATTAAAATTAAAGGATGCCGAGCGATTTGCTGAAGTAACAGGTGACCTTTTACAAAGACCACCAGGTGAAAATGTATTAGTTATTTGGTTGGACTTTGAAGAAGGTGATTCTTATATGGAAGAGGCTACACAAGCTGAGCCGAAGTATCTGTCGGCAGCAAGTGTAAGTCAGGTTATTAATAGTCAGGATGTTCAAATTACGGGGGACTTTACACCTGAAGAAACAAAACATATCTCTGAAATCTTAAATGCTTGGGTCACTCCCGGTTAAGCTTGATGAGATGTTTTCTAATTCCGTTGGGGCATCTTTAGGTGAAAAATCGATGACTCAGACCGTTTATGCAGGTCTAATTGGGATTGGATTAATCTTTATCTTTATGCTGGTTTATTACCGTTTCCCAGGTTTTATTGCGGTTATAACGCTTAGTGTATATACGTATTTGGTTCTACTCATTTTTAATTTAATGAATGCAGTGTTGACATTGCCTGGTATCGCAGCCCTTGTTCTTGGTGTAGGTATGGCGGTCGATGCCAATATTATTACCTATGAACGGATAAGAGAAGAGCTTCGAGCAGGAAAGTCTACGATGTCTGCATTTAAGGCTTGGAACTAGACGATCGTTATCGACGATTCTAGATGCAAATATAACGACCATTTTAGCTGCAAGTGTCATGTTTTATTTTGGGACAAGTTCAGTGCGTGGTTTTGCGATTGTGCTTATTATTAGTATCCTGACTAGCTTCTTGACAGCTGTTCTTGGTTCGCGTTTATTGCTTGGCATGTGGGTCAGCAGTAAATTCCTTAATAAGCGACCAGGTTGGTTTGGAGTAAAGGAGCGTGATATTGATGAGCTTTAATGATCGAAAGTGGAATCTAGATTTTATTACGCACCGAAATAAATTTTTTGCATTCTCTATTATTTTTGTTATTGCTGGTATCATTTCTTTGTTTACACTTGGTTTAAATCTTGGGGTCGACTTTGAAAGTGGTTCGAACATTACGATTGAAACAAATGAATCCTTAACCAATGAGCAGATTCAAGATGATTTTGCTGCTATAAATGAAGACTACTCACCAACGATTACGTTGGCAGGGGAAAATAATGAGATTGCTACAGCAAGGTTTATTGATGTTTTAAATAATGATGAAGTTGCTGAAGTACGGGCATACTTCCAAGAAACGTATGATGCTGAACCTACTGTTAGTACAGTATCACCTCAAGTGGGGAAAGAGCTTGCTCAAAATGCCATATATGCGGTTTTGATTGCGTCACTTGGTATTGTCATCTATTTGGCTATTCGCTATGAATTTTTATATGGCGCAGCTGCAATTGTTGCTCTTCTCTACGATGCATTTTTTATCATTGCACTGTTTAGTTTTCTGCAAGTCGAAGTGAATGTACCGTTTATTGCGGCTGTTTTAACGGTAGTCGGGTATTCAATAAATGATACAATCGTAACCTTCGATCGCATCAGAGAAAACGTGAAGAAGGCGAAAGTTATCAAAGGTTTTGATGACTTGGCGAAAATTGTTAACACTAGTTTAATTCAAACGATTTCTCGTTCCATTAACACGGTTTTAACTGTTGTGTTTGCTGCTCTTTCATTGCTACTATTTGGTGGAGATGCAATCTTCTCATTCTCATTAGCATTAGTAATTGGATTAGTAGCAGGAACGTATTCTTCTATGTTTCTTGCGGCTCAATTGTGGTTGGTATGGAAAGCTCGTTATATTAAGAAACAGCGTTTAAAACCAAAAAACCCTTCTGAGGAAGAACCGATTGTGTAGATTTATGTGGGCTGGTTGAATAAACCAGTCCATTAATTTTTATCTATTAGGTTTTAAAATTAAGGTATTAAGGGTATTTACTAAGAGTGTGAATGTGTTTGATAAATAAGGAGTGAGATAGATGAGAGGACAAAGTGCATTTATTATTGGTATTATTGCCGCTATTATTATTGCTGTGTTTGCCGTTATTAACGTTGACGCAGTGCCGGTAAATTATTTATTTGGTACGTCTGAATGGCCGCTTATCCTTGTAATACTAGGTTCTGTATTTTTAGGAGCAGCTGTAGCCGGTGCCATGGGTATGGTTCGAATCTTAAAACTTCAATCAGAAGTGAAACGACTTCGCGCAGGTAATAGCATTAGTGGAAGTAGTTCTGACACGACAACACCACCGCGTAGCACAAAGTCAAAGACACCAGCAACGGATTCTACGAAACAGTAAAACAGGTACACATTGTCACCCCTTGCTCCCTCTTGTATAATAGGAGGGTCAAGGGGTGAAGTTATGTTAAAGCCACGAGCAAGATGGCAGGTTCAAACTCAGGATCAGACCGAGATTGACGCTCTTGCACAGAGCTGCCAACTTCCGCCGTTAGTTGCTAAACTTTTGTTGAATCGTGGAATGAGAGAGCAAAAGGATGTGCAACGCTTTTTAGATAAAGATGGATTAGACTTTTATGATCCTTATTTAATGGACGGAATGAGAGAAACGGTCGATCGAATACATCAAGCAGTAGAACAACAAGAACATATTGTCGTTTTTGGAGACTATGACGCAGACGGGGTTAGTAGCACGGCTGTGTTAATGCATGCCCTTATAGAAATTGGAGCAAAAGTGGAATACTATGTTCCAAATCGTTTTACTGAAGGCTATGGACCAAATGAACCCGCGCTTAGACGAGCAAAGGAAGAAGGTTGCGGTCTAATGATTACGGTGGACACAGGAATTTCTGCCGTTCATGAAGCGGATGTTGCAAAAGAGATTGGGTTAGATTTTATTATTACTGATCACCATGAGCCTCCGCCTGTGTTACCGGATGCCTTAGTTATTTTAAATCCAAAAAAGCCGGGCTGCCCATATCCATTTAAATCTCTAGCAGGTGTAGGGGTTGCTTTTAAGCTTGCTCATGCCTTGTTAGGTCGTGTGCCTGTGGATTTACTTGATATCGCTGTGATTGGCACGATCGCAGATTTAGTTCCCTTAGTAGATGAGAACCGATTGATTGCTCGATTGGGGTTAGAAGCACTCCAGGGATCGGAAAAACCGGGTCTAATGGCAATTAAAAAAGTATGTGGCTTTGGTGCAGATGCAATGGAAGCGGATCATGTTGGATTTGGTATTGGTCCTAGGATGAATGCAGCAGGTCGTTTAGATTCTGCAGACCCGGCAGTTGACCTCTTGCTTGCAGAAGATGCAGAAACCGCGACAAGTCTTGCTGAAGGTATTGATCAGTTGAACAAAGAAAGACAGGCCATTGTCAATGAAATGACCAAGGATGCGATTGAGTTTGTTGATGAATCGTATCCAGTATCTGAGAATAATGTATTAATTGTCGGAAAAGAAGGTTGGAATGCCGGGGTCATTGGTATCGTTGCATCTCGTTTGGTGGAGCGTTATTATCGCCCAGTAATCGTGATGAGCTTTGATTCTGAAAAAGGAAAAGCCAAAGGTTCGGCAAGAAGTATTGAAGGGTTTAACATGTTCCAAGAGCTCTCAAAAAACCGTGATATTCTGCCGCACTTTGGTGGTCATCCAATGGCAGCTGGTTTAACAATGGACTTGGATCTGGTAGATGAGCTGCGAGATCGTTTGCATAAGCAAGCAGATGAAGTTTTAACTGAAGAGGATTATAGTCCAATTGCCAAAGTTGATGTATTGGCACGTGTGGATGAAGTGACACTATCTGTGGTGAAGCAGTTAGAGAAGCTGGCTCCATTTGGAGTTGGTAATCCGAAGCCGAAAATTATGTTTGAGAATGTTCATTTAGGACAAATTAGGCGTATAGGTAGTGATTCCTCGCATCTGAAGTTAAGCTTAACGGAGCACGGTGCCACGCTTGATGGCATAGGGTTTCGAATGGGGCATCTTCATGAAGAAATCACACGTGCGGCGGCTGTTCAAGCTTTAGGGACTCTGTCTGTGAATGAGTGGAACGGGACAGTTAAACCACAACTCATGCTTGAGGACCTTGCTGTTCCAGAGTGGCAGCTTTTTGACTGGAGAAGCTTAAAACCGCCGCGTATTGAAGAGCGAGTTCATGAACTTTCTTCAGATAACATGGTCTGTGTTGCTTTCCGTGGAGAGGAATCAGAGTCATTAGTATCTGGATTACCCATCGTTCACACAGAATCGTTTCAATGGACACAACATTCTTTAACAGACAAATACTTAGTTTTATTAGATGTTCCAAGAGAACAGAAACAGCTTAAGGAATTGTTTGAGAAAGCAGGAAAACCAAGTCGGGTTTACTCGATATTTTATCAAAAAGAAGATTCATTTTTCTCTTCTAATCCATCAAGAGACGATTTTAAATGGTTTTATGCGTTAATTCGCCAACGACAACAGCTGCCATTTAAAAAACAACAAAAACAAATTGAACATCATAAAGGTTGGTCTTCTGGCACCGTTCAATATATGGCGGATGTGTTTGAGGAACTTGGTTTTATCGAGTGTTCAAACGGGGTTGCAGTTGCTGCAGCACAGCCATCAAAAAAGGACTTAACGCAATCCTTGATTTACCGCAGTAAATTAGAGCAAGCAGATTTAGAAAATGAGTTTGTCTATTCATCGTATGATCAATTACGAAACTGGTTTGAGGCAGCATTCACTGTAGCCGATGAAGCCAACCATAATGTGAAGGAGCAAGTATAATGGACTTTAAACAATATATTACAATCGTAGAGGATTACCCAAAAGAAGGCATTCGTTTTAAGGATATTACAACATTAATGCAAGATGGACCTGCATATAAGGCAGCCATTCAAGAGCTTGGAAAATATGCTGCAGATCTTGATGCAGATGTCATTGTTGGGCCAGAGGCAAGAGGTTTTGTTGTAGGTTGTCCATTAGCGGTTGAAATGGAAAAAGGATTTGTTCCGGTACGTAAAGCTGGTAAGCTTCCTAGAGAAGTACTTTCGGTTGATTACGGTTTGGAATATGGAAAGGATAGCTTAACCATTCATAAAGATTCCATTACAAAAGGACAAAAGGTCTTAATCACTGATGATCTTCTTGCAACTGGTGGTACAATTGAGGCGACAATTAAAATGGTTGAAGAACTAGGTGGAGTGGTTGTAGGGATTGCCTTCCTTATTGAATTGTCATACTTAAACGGACGTGATCGTTTAGCAAACTACAATACATTCAGCTTAATGACTTATTAATTTATCAAGAGAATGACTTGCGATTCGTGCGAGTCATTCTTTTTTTACCCTATTCTGCCTTAAAATACAGAAAAAAGGGTGAATTCCAGTCTTAATGGACACATCCGCCAAAATTCTTCAGTATATGACTTTACAGAGGTGGTTGAAATCAAGGATAATAGGAGGAAATATTGTTTCGTGAATAAGGTGATGGAATGACCATAGATCAGGTGATTGAAAAGGCAAGTGAATATTTAGGTGAAGAGGACATAGCCTTTCTCCGGAGAGCCTATGAATATGCCGAGAAGCATCATGGCGGCCAATATAGGAAGTCTGGGGAGCCCTATATTCTTCATCCGATACAAGTAGCTGGAATTATAGTCGGCTTGCAACTGGATCCTAATACGGTAGCGGCGGCTTTTTTACATGATGTTGTAGAAGACACAGACGTAACCATTGAAGATATTACCTCGGAATTTAACGAGGAAGTTGCCATGCTTGTAGACGGAGTAACGAAGCTTAAGAAATTTAAGTACAAGTCTAAGGAAGAGCAGCAAGCAGAAAACCATCGTAAAATGCTTGTTGCAATGGCAAAGGATATTCGTGTCATTTTAATTAAACTTGCAGACCGTCTGCATAATATGCGCACGTTAAAATTTATGCCTCCAGCTAAACAGAGGGTAACCTCAAATGAAACGTTGGAGATTTTTGCGCCTTTAGCTCATCGTTTAGGAATATCTGCAATCAAGTGGGAGCTTGAAGATATCGCGCTCCGTTATCTTGATCCACAGCAGTATTATCGAATCGTAAACTTAATGAAAAAAAAGCGTGCAGAACGTGAGAGCTATTTAGATGAGGTCATTGAACGAATTAATGACCAGCTAAAAGATATGGACGTAACCTGTGAATTGTCTGGACGCCCAAAACATATCTACAGCATATACCGGAAAATGGTGATCCAAAATAAACAGTTTAATGAAATTTATGATTTATTAGCTGTTCGTATTATCGTCAAAAATATTAAGGACTGTTATGCCGTTCTTGGTGTTATTCACACCTGTTGGCGCCCAATGCCAGGACGATTCAAGGATTATATTGCGATGCCTAAGGCCAATATGTACCAATCCTTACACACAACGGTTGTAGGACCATATGGTGATCCACTAGAAGTTCAAATTCGTACGGATGAAATGCACCGAGTGGCTGAATTTGGGGTCGCCGCGCATTGGGCTTATAAAGAAGGTAAAGTCGTTGCAAACCAGACTAATTCATTTGAGGACAAACTGACATGGTTCCGTGATGTCATTGAATCTCAAGTTGATACAAACGATGCACAAGAATTTATGGAATCAATGAAAATGGATTTGTTCTCAGATATGGTTTTTGTCTTCACTCCAAAAGGGGATGTTGTAGAATTACCACGAGGATCCGTTCCGTTAGATTTTGCATACCGAATCCACAGTGAAATTGGCAATCGCTGTATTGGTGCGAAAGTAAACAGTAAGATGGTTCCATTGGATCACGAATTAAAGACCGGGGATATTGTAGAGGTCATGACCTCTAAGCACTCATATGGACCGAGTCAAGATTGGCTTAAGATTACTCAATCATCTCATGCTAAAAATAAAATCAAGCAATGGTTTAAAAAAGAGAAACGAGAAGAGAATGTTCAAAAAGGGCGAGAGATGCTTGAAAAGGAAGTCAGGCTACTTGAGTTTGACCCTAAGGAAGTACTCACCGCTGAAAATATCGCTGAGGCTGCATCTAAGTTTAGTTTTGCCGGTGAAGAAGATATGTTTGCAGCAACCGGATATGGTGGCATAAGTGCCAAACAGATTGTTAACAAGCTTACTGAAAAGGCGCGTAAGAAAAAGGATCAAGAACAAGAAGTGCAAACACTTGATGATGCTCTTTCAGATATGAAGTCTTTTACTCCTAAGAAAAAGACAAACTCTGGAGTGCGTGTAAAAGGAGTAGATAACCTTTTAATTCGAATCTCTCGCTGTTGTACACCTGTTCCTGGCGATGAGATTGTTGGCTTTATTACAAAAGGACGTGGAGTCTCGATTCACCGAGCAGATTGCCCTAATATTGTGTCAGAAGACGATAGCCGTTTTCTTGATGTAGAATGGGAAGGCGCTCAACAAGAGAACAAGGCCTATCAAGTTGATATTGAAATCACAGGTTTTGACCGTAATGGACTTTTAAATGAAGTTCTTCATACGATGACGGAATCTCGCACATCAATTAATGCTGTGACAGGACGATCTGATCCGAAAAACAAGATGGCAACGATTCACATGAGTATCTCCATTCAGAATCTTGCACATCTACAAAAAGTAGTTGAAAAAATTAAACAGCTAAAAGACATTTATTCTGTAAGAAGAATGATGCATTAAGAGGTGGGTTAGGTGCGAGTAGTACTTCAACGCTCAAAAAAAGCAAGTGTCATAATTAATGGAGAGCAAGTAGGAGCCATTTCTCGCGGTCTTGTTCTTCTAGTTGCCATTACACATGAAGATACAGAAACAGAAGTGGACTATATTGTTGAAAAAATTATTAATCTGCGGATCTTTGAGGATGATCAAGGGAAAATGAACCATTCTCTAGTAGATACAGGCGGTTCAATCCTTTCTGTTTCTCAATTCACGTTATATGGAGATACCCGGAAAGGTCGCCGCCCCAGTTTTACTGGAGCAGCAAAACCAGACCTAGCTGAGAAGCTGTATGATTTATTTAATCAAAAACTAGCGGACAAAGGTATTCAAGTTGCAACAGGCCAATTTGGAGCGGATATGGATGTTCAACTGATTAATGACGGACCCGTTACATTAATAGTTGAGAAATCAATCTAAGTTTCACTAGCATAAAAACCGAACCATTATGATGTGTATCTCACACATATGATGGTTTGGTTTTTTTGTTTAATAAAGATAAGAGGGAAAGGCTATAGTTTCTGACATATATATAGCACCCGCCAAGCGGTTAGAGTCTGCGTTAATGCGCTACGCCGGGAGCGGAATGATTACTGATTCTCTTTCTCTCATAAGTAACTTGAAACCAACCGATGAACGATCATCATCTGACAAGTAGGATCATTTGTCTTTATAAGTACTTCGTATCCTCCTTGTCTAAAGCTCTGTCTCATGTTTAAATATCAGAGCGCTTGTAAATAAATATTGATTTTTCCAAATCGACATAATACACTATATATGATAACGCTTTCAATTTAAAGAGGGGGGACGTGCTATTTGCCAACAATAAAAGATGTAGCTAAGCTATCTGGTATATCCAGATCAACTGTGTCCCGAGTTATAAATAACCACCCTTATGTGAATGAAGAAAAGCGGATGCGAGTTAAACAAGCGATGCTGGACCTCGGATATGTGCCTAATTCCTCAGCACAACGGTTGAGAGGCAGTAAGACAAAAACAATCGCAGTATTGATTTCACGCATTGTTAATCCCTTTTTTAGTGGATTAGTTGATGCGATGGATACTGTTGCAACAGAGGCTGGTTATAAACTGATTTTATGTAATACTCGTGGGAGCAAAGAACGAGAATTAAATTACTTGGATTTATTAAAAACAAAACAGGTTGATGGTGTTGTATTTGCTTCAATTGAAAATGATTGGAGTGACATCAAACCATATCTAGCCTATGGTCCAATGGTTTTATGTAATGAATATACAGATCAAACGGATATTCCTTCATTTCGTATTAATCATTTTCAAGCTACTATCGAGGCGGTTACGCACTTTATAAAAGAAGGGCGAACAAAAATCGCTTTTTGTCGTGGTGATGAAACCATTGGTTCAAATCTTGGTGTAGATCGAGAAAAAGGTTTTATTTCAGCATTAACTAGTCATCATTTATCTTTTAATAAGCAATGGTTATTTCGAAATGTCAGCAGTATAGAAGATGGCAGAAATGTGATGAAAAAAATTGAGCGAATGACAGATCGACCTGATGCGATCTTTACCGGAAGTGATGAAGTGGCAACTGGAATTATTGCAGAGGCCAAGATTTCCTCTATAAAGGTGCCGAAACATCTATCAGTCATTGGATTTGATGATCAGCAAATCGCCGGGGTTATAACACCAGGACTAACCACGATCCGTCAGCCAATTAACAAATTGGGCGAGCAAACCATGCAACATATGATTCACATACTTACTAATCGAATAAGCTTTTTAGGACACACAGAAGTGCTGACGACTGAATTTATCGTGCGAGATACGTGAGTTTTGTCACTCAGCACACAAATTATGAGAACGATACCACAAATAAAAATGTAAACGAAGGAGAGATCAAGATGAAAGTTACAGTATGGAATGAAAATCGTCATGAGCAAACAAATAAAAAGGTAAGAGAGGTTTATCCTGAAGGCATTCATGGCACGATCTCAGCTTTTCTAAAAGAGGCAGGTTATGAGACTGAAACAGCTACATTGGAGCAGCCAGAACATGGATTAACAGAAGAAGTATTAAATCAAACCGATGTACTGATATGGTGGGGGCACGTCGCTCATCATGAAGTAACAGATGAGATCGTTTCACGTGTACACCAAAGAGTGTTAGATGGTATGGGATTAATTGTTCTTCATTCGGGGCATTTTTCAAAGATCTTTAAATCATTGATGGGTACAACGTGTGATTTAAAGTGGAGAGAAGCAAATGAAAAAGAAAGGCTTTGGGTTGTAGCACCTGGACATCCAATTACAGAAGGTATTGGAGAATATATTGAGCTTGAAAAAGAAGAAATGTATGGAGAGCATTTTGATATTCCGACGCCTGATGAGCTTTTATTTGTTAGTTGGTTCCAGGGCGGAGAAGTATTCAGAAGTGGTTGTACTTTTAACCGTGGAAAAGGTAAGATCTTTTATTTCCGTCCAGGTCATGAGACCTATCCAACGTATTATAACGAGCAAATCCAACGAGTCATTGTTAATGGAGTGAAATGGGCAGCTCCAGTCGAACGTGAAAAGCCGGTATACGGAAATGCTAAGCCGTTAGAGGAAGTGCCGGGAGAATAAAATAGGGAGCGATGTTTATTCGCACACATATCTGGTCATCCTAATAGACAATTCAACTATTAAGGAGTTAGGAATATGCGTGTGAATAGCAAAGTATCACAAATTTTTGAGGTAACAAATCATGCCTCAATCTCACACTCAGATCAATCTCATACGGAAGAATATATGCAGTTAGCTTGTGTTCATGTTTCTGTGCATGGTTACGGTTCCATTGAAAAAAATCATGCAAAGATCAGAACCGAACGTAATTAAGTAGTTGACAGTCCGACTTTTCATTCGTATGATAGATAGCATTAGTAATTGTATATGAGTCCGATGAAAAGGCAGAGTAATTAAGAGACACAGATATCCAGAGAAGAGTGGCCTTGGCTGTAAGCCCTCCTGTCTGTCTTAATGAACGAACACCTTAGAGGAGCTTTCTGAACGGTACATGGTACTGAGTAGGAAAAGCCGTTTTGCAGACGATACCTGCGTAAAAGCGGAGACACGAAGTTTATTCTGTCTCAACTAGGGTGGTACCACGGGAATTTAACTCTCGTCCCTGATGAATTCGTTCATCAGAGACGGGAGTTTTTTATTTGAGCAAAAGCAGGGGGAGAAGAGAATGAACATACAAATTCCACGCGGAACCCAGGATATTTTGCCTGGGGAAAGTGAGATTTGGCAATTCATTGAGACGAAGGCACAAGATGTTTGTCGTCGCTATAATTTCAGAGAGATTCGCACGCCGATTTTTGAACACACAGAGCTGTTTACAAGAACGGTTGGAGATACAACGGATATTGTCCAAAAAGAGATGTACACATTTAAAGACCGTGGAGATCGTAATTTGACTCTTCGTCCCGAGGGTACAGCATCTGTCGCTCGTGCCTATGTTCAGAATAAATTATTTGGTTCAGCAACTCAGCCGAATAAATTGTATTACTATGGACCAATGTTCCGGTATGAACGCCCTCAATCAGGTAGAATGCGCCAGTTCGTACAGTTTGGTGTAGAGGCAATGGGCAGTGCGGATCCGGCTATTGATGCTGAGGTTCTAGCACTTGTCATGGATATTTACAAAGAAGTAGGGATTACAAATACAAAGCTTGTGTTAAATAGCTTAGGGGATAAAGAAAGTCGCGAGGCACACCGTCAAGCTTTGATTGATCACTTTAAACCAAGCATTCACGAGTTTTGCTCTGACTGCCAAATGCGTTTAGAGAAAAATCCATTACGAATTCTTGACTGTAAAAAAGACCGTGACAATCCATTAATGAAATCGGCTCCTTCCATTTTGGATTATTTAAATGATGAGTCACGTGAATATTTTGAACAAGTAAAGGTGCACCTTGACCGTATTGGTCTTCCATATGTAATTGATCCAACGCTTGTACGTGGATTGGACTATTACTATCACACAGCGTTTGAGGTGATGGCAGAAGGTGAAGGCTTTGGGGCTATCACAACATTATGCGGCGGCGGTCGTTATGATGGTTTGGTAGAAGAAGTGGGCGGACCAAGTACACCAGGCATAGGCTTTGCTTTTAGTATTGAGCGTTTAATTATGGCGCTTAAAGCTGAGAACTTGGTGAAAGAAGCAAGCCCATCCATTGATTGTTATCTTGTCGCGTTAGGTGATGAAGCAAAGGATAAGTCTGTTGAGCTCCTATATCTTTTAAGACAGGCAGGAATCAGTGCGGATAAGGATTATCTAGATAAAAAAATGAAGGGGCAATTTAAAGCCGCTGATCGTTTAAATGCTCGTTTCACAGCTGTACTCGGTGAGAATGAACTTGCTGAAGATCGAATTGAGATTAAAAACATGGCAACAGGCGAGCAAGTTTCACAGCCTTTAGCTGATTTTATTGAGTATATAAAGAAAGAGATTGAAGGAGGTCAAGTAGGATGAGTGGAAGAACGCATCAATGTGGAGAACTACATGCACAACTTGAAGGAGAAAAGGTAGAGTTAAAAGGGTGGGTCCAGCGTCGCCGTGATTTAGGGCAAGTTATTTTCTTGGACGTTCGTGATCGTTCTGGTTTGGTACAGGTTGTCTTTAGTCCAGACATTAACCAAGAAGCATTGGCAATAGCCGAGAAAATCAGAAACGAGTACGTTGTAGCTGTAACTGGAACCGTTGTGAAACGTAACGAAAAAACAATAAATGAAAAATTAGCAACAGGTGAAATTGAAGTACATGTTTCAGAAATTGAAATTTTAAATGCTTCAAAATCATTACCGTTCCAAATTGAAGCAAATACAGATGCATCTGAGGACGTAAGACTAAAATATCGCTATTTAGATCTACGCCGTCCGGATATGCAAGAAGTCTTTAAGCTTCGTCATCAGACAACTAAATTCATTCGTAATTTCCTAGATGATCAGACTTTCTACGAAATTGAAACACCGATGCTGACGAAGAGCACACCTGAAGGAGCACGTGATTATCTTGTACCAAGTCGCGTTCACCATGGCAGCTTCTATGCTTTGCCACAGTCGCCACAGATCTTCAAGCAACTTTTGATGGTGTCTGGTTTTGAACGTTACTATCAAATTGTTCGCTGCTTCCGTGACGAAGACTTACGAGCAGACCGTCAGCCAGAGTTCACTCAGGTGGATATTGAGACATCATTCATGGGAACAGAAGAGCTTCTTCTAATGACAGAGAAGATGATGTCTGGTTTATTAAAGCAAATTCATGGTATCGACATCCCAACTCCATTCAAGCGTATCTCATACGATGATGCGATGAATCGCTTTGGTTCTGATAAGCCAGATACACGTTTTGGCATGGAGCTAATTGACTTAGAGGAAGTTGCAAAAAATTCCGAGTTCAAAGTTTTCCAAAACGCACTGAATTCTGGTGGCATGGTTAAAGGATTGAATCTAAAAGGTGGAGCATCTAAGCTATCTCGTAAAGAAATTGATGCTTTAGGTGAATTTGTTAAACCTTATGGAGCAAAAGGGCTTGCTTGGTTAAAAGTTGAGGAAGATGGACTAAAAGGTCCAATTGCAAAATTCTTTGATGAAACAGCAGCTACTTCTCTTCAAACAGCACTTGATGCCGAAGCTGGAGACTTATTGTTCTTTGGTGCAGACAAAGCAAGTGTTGTTCAGAACAGCCTTGGTGCGTTAAGAATGAAGTTTGGTAAAGAGTTTGATTTAATTGATAAAGATGCATTTAACTTCTTATGGGTTATGAACTTCCCGCTACTTGAATATGACGAAGACGCTCATCGCTTTGTTGCAGCGCATCATCCATTTACAAGTCCTTTAAAAGAAGATCTTCATCTTTTAGAGACTGAACCAGAAAATGTTCGCGCTGAAGCATATGACCTTGTGCTAAATGGTTATGAGCTTGGTGGGGGATCACAACGTATCTACAAACGTGATGTACAGGAAAAAATGTTCAAAGCACTTGGATTCACAGAAGAAGCTGCACGTGAGGAATTTGGTTTCTTGATGGAAGCATTTGAGTATGGTACGCCTCCACATGGTGGAATTGCATTAGGATTGGATCGTATGGTTATGTTGCTAGCAGGTAAAAACAACCTTCGCGACACCATCGCCTTCCCTAAAACAGCAAGCGCAAGTGATTTGCTAACAAATGCACCTTCTCAAGTAAGTGTTGAACAGCTTATCGACTTAAACCTGTCTGTCATCGGGAAAAAACGAACAGAAGAAGTAAAGCTATAAGATGGACTAAAAAGACGCAGGCGACTGCGTCTTTTTTGTGCGCGGAAAAGGAAAGAGAGTGCGCGGGAAACTTGAAATAGGCACAAAAAAAAGCAGGGTGCGAACACACCTTGCTTTCATCTGAATTTCTCACGACCTACATGTTATATTTTGTAGAGGGCATAAGTACTTTAAATTCTTCTATAAGTTTGCTTGGGTCTTGTTTAATGAAATACGTACGGATTCCTCCTGTTGTGTGCAGATAAAGGAAGCCGATTTTATTCTCCTTTTCATCCAAGCGGTAGGAGATGTCGAGAACGTGTTTGATTGGGAAACTTGAGTCTTTAACATCGATACGGTCCTTGTAAAGATATAAATCAAAGGACGTCTCAACTGTGCGTTTTTCGATCCAAGCCAATTTCTTGTTTTACTTCAATACATCGGTGTGTAGCAAGTGGTTCCATAGAGTTTCCTCCATCGCTTTTAGTCTTGTGAATCATCATACCCTATTTGGGAAAAGAACTAAACTAAAGTAAGGTGAAAATGTGTAAATAGACATAATGCGTCGGAGAATTATTGCGCTAGTAAAGCTCTCATGGTATACTGATCACAACATAAAAACATAATCCTGAGATGCTCGTATTCTCTTGTTCTTTTTTGAGCCAACACTTTTTGATAGGGAGCCTGATCGTTGTTTATAGGATTACATGCCTTGAAAGCATTGAGGACGTAAAAGTATAAATACATGGCACCCACCTGCTTCGCAGGTTCAAAAACCATAGACCTACGGCATATTCGGGATTTATGTTTTAAAAAAGAGTACACACGTTTTTCGCCTTTTTAGAGGCGTTTTTTATTTGTCTAAAAATCCGTTTCACTTCTAGATAAGCTCGTGATATAGTTATCCGAGTATTATATATGTTCATGATAGAAAGAGATAGAAATGAAAGGAGAATTTTTTGATGTTGCACCAATTTTCACGCAATGAATTAGCAATTGGTCATGATGGATTGGATCAATTAAAAGGTAGTACAGTTGCCGTACTTGGTATAGGGGGAGTAGGTTCCTTTTCGGCAGAGGCATTGGCTCGTTCAGGAGTGGGGCGTCTGGTATTAGTTGATAAGGATGATGTCGATATTACAAACGTTAATCGTCAAATTCACGCCTTATTATCAACGGTAGGTAGACCTAAAGTTGAGTTAATGCAGGAACGAATTCAAGATATTAATCCTGAGTGTGACGTAATTGCTTTAAAAATGTTTTATACAGAGGAAACGTATGAACAGTTTTTTGCACATGGAATTGATTATGTGATTGATGCAAGTGATACTATTTCCTATAAGGTTCACCTTATGAAGGAATGTATTGCTCGTGACATTCCTATTATCTCGAGTATGGGTGTTGCCAATAAGATGGACCCAACTAAACTAAAGATTGAAGATATATCAAAGACTTCATATGATCCCATCGCTAGAGTTGTGCGTCGTAAGCTACGTGAGTCGAAAATTTATAAGGGTGTTGAGGTTGTATTTTCAGATGAACAACCGATTCGAATCCGAGAAGATATTCGAAAAGAAATTGTGCCAGAAAAAGCAGAGAATGGTCCCATTCGAAAAGCGAAAATGCCACCGTCTTCTAATGCGTTTGTGCCTTCAGTCTGTGGATTAATCATGGCCGGACATGTAATTACCAACTTACTAGATGGCATTCAGATTAATCGAACGTAATTACAAAAAAAGATGTTTACTTCACCTGCTTTGGTGAGAGCAAACATCTTTTTTTTATTTAGCTACTTTTTCTAAATTCCCGTTTTTGTCCATTTTGAAAGCTGCACTAGACATCACTTCTTCATCTTCTAAAATAGCCATACGTCTTGCACGATTCATAATCTGGATGAGTGATTGATAATCTTCTTCAATAATACTGTTGTCTTGTTTGATTTTTTGTAACTCTTGTTGCATTTTGTAGTTTTGTTGTTTTAATTGTTCATTTTCCTCAAAAAGAGAGTGAAGTTCTTCTCTATTATTATGTTGTTTTGCTGATTGAGCATATGATTGAAGAGACCGGATAATGTCGTCTAAACTTTTATCTTCGTAAACAGTGGGTTGACTAGGGCTTGGATACAATAATGAAGCTTGTGCCCATACTGGTTTGTTAGAAGAATAGTAGGTGAAGCCTGCCGATCTTTTTCGTTCTTTTCGTTCTCTTTTAGACTCCTCTATAGAATTTAGGTGCTTTTGACGAACAACAGCATTCCATCTAAATCCACAAGCTGCAGATGTACGATTTAATTTATCTCCAACTTCATCAAAGGCTCTTAACTGAGTGCTTCCATCTTTAATATGTGTAAGTACGGTTTCTGCCAATAAAACATCATCTTCGTGAGACCAGGCATCTTGTCTAATTTTCATGTGTATCATCCTTTCATTCTTCTACATTGATGGATTCTATTGCTTGTTAGGAAATGTGGTACTATTACTTTTTCCAAATCAAACAAGTTGTATACCAGTATCATAGAAAAAAAGTCTAACTGGATGAATGTCACGTACATTGATCGGATTTGTTGGAACGCTTTTGTTTTTGTCGAATAAAGTGTAAACTAAGACAATAGTCATAGTTTTATTCGATTTTAAACCATTTTGGGGTGCCTATGTTTAATACGTTACGGTCAAAACTTATCTTGTTTTTTTCTTGTGTAACATTTCTTCCACTTCTATTAGTAGGAACAATTATGTATCAATATCAAAGAGATGATATATCAACTCAAATGGAAGAAGGCCTTGTAAAGGTTTTGGAGAGTAGAGCTGATGGTCTGGAAGATTTTCTGACAGAAAGAAGATCTAATCTGGAGCATTTAGCAAAAAATCCTTTAATTAGAGACACTGATACCGAGACGTCTGAAATTCGTCAGGAATTAGAGTTGTTTCAAACATCATACCCGTATTTTCTCGATACGCAATTCATGAATAGCCAGGAAGTTGTTTCTTTACATAATCAAGAGCAAATGAATCAAATTGGACTCGAAAGGCCAGATTGGTATATTCAAACGGAGCAAACGGGTGGAGGTTTCACTAATTTATCGAGGGTTTTATATGACGAACCTACATTTGTGATAAGCCAAGCTGTTTATGACGAAAACAATATGTTTATGGGTAGTGTAGCTTCGTTTGTTGATTTAACTGAAATAAGAAGTCAGTTGAATCGTGTAAATAATAATCAATCAGAATATGCTTTTTTGATTAATAGCCAAGGAGATATTATTTCGCATCCTAATCGTAAGTTAGTGTTAAATCATAATTATTTTGAGATGAATGGGTTTGACGAATCATCCTTTACAGCTCTAGTACATTCCAAAGAACTGTACTTTAATCCTACAAATGAGATGATCCAAACGTTCCAAGCAGGTTTCCTCATTAGAAGGGCTGGATAGTGAGTGGTATGTTGCTGTTTCTGTTCCTCAAGATCAACTGTATGCCTCACAAAACCAATTGTTAATAACCTATCTTGTATTATTTAGCTGTGTGTTTGTACTAACATTGTTTGCTGTACTAAAGTTATCAAACTTTATAGTTAAGCCCTTAGAGCAATTAGTTGTCGCAACAGCAACGTTTACCTTTAGTAATAAAATAGACCCAATTACTCAAGGATTCTATCAAGAGGCTGACACGCTAACAAGAGCGTTTAAAATGATGACAACAAAATTACTAAATAGAGAACGGAATCATCAAAAGTCTAGTCTTATCCTTGAAACGACAGATAATGGTGTGTTTGCTTATACAAATAAGGATCAAATCATTACAACGTTTAACACAACCTGTGAACAGTTATTTCAGGAAAAGCGTGAAAATGTGTTAGGTCTCACACTGAAAGTTGCGGCTTTAAAAAATAACCGATTGCGCCGTTTTCTTGAAGCGGCAGAACTTGATACGAATTCAGCTCCTGAGATAGAGAACCGATATGAATTCAGCTGTACGTTCAATACTCAGGTTCATGCATTTTTTATAAGTGTATCAAAACTATCAGGAGATTCAGATTTATCTATTGAGCAGGATGCGTTAATTGTTTTTAATGATGTGACAGAAAAAAAAGAGATGCAGCAGCAGATTGTTCGTTCGGAAAAATCAAAAGTAGTTGGCGAATTGGCTGTTGGATTTGCTCACGAAATCAGAAATCCATTAAGCACTATTAAAGGGTTTTTGCAGTTATTCCAGAAGGAAGAACAAATAGAAAGCAAAAAAGATCAATTTAGGCTAATGGTGAATGAAATTGATCGAGTTAATAACATTATTAAAGATCTGCTTAACATGGCAAGACAAGCGCAAATTCAGCAGGAAAAAACGGATATCAAACAGCTCCTAGATCATACTAGACAAATGTTTTTAGCTGAAACAGATAAAAGAGGGATCGATTTCACTTTTCTCAACGATTCTGAACTGCCAGTGGCTTGGGTAGATTCGGATAAGGTTCAGCAAGTTATGATTAATCTGGTGAAAAATGCAATGGACTCTATGCCGAATGGAGGAGAATTAACGATTCATACCATCGAAAGTAAAACTGAGATGATTGGTATTATCGTTCAGGATTCTGGAGTTGGAATGAGTAGGGAGGTATTAGACCGTATAGGCACGCCATTTTTTACAACAAAATCTGATGGGACGGGTCTTGGTCTCATGACGTGCTTTCGAATAGCTGAGGAAATCAATGGATCATTAACGGTTGAAAGTAAAGAAGGAGAAGGAACCTGTTTTGCTTTTCAAATTCCAATCTATAAAAATCAGCCCGAATAATGTGATCGGGCTGATTTGTTATTTTACTTGCTTAAGTCGAGTGTATAGATCAGCTAGTGTAGATTCAAATTTGCCTGTTCGTTTAGGTGAATAATACTGACGGTCCAAAAGAGGTTTGGGTAGATATTGTTGTTTGACCCAAGCCATTCTCATAATCATGCGGATATTTGTAGGTAAGACCTCGGCCTAGATCTGCGGCTCCTTTATAATGTGCGTCTTTTAAATGCACTGGAACATCGCCAACTCCTCCATTTCGTAAATCAGAAAGAGCTTGATCAATGGCCGAAATAGCGCTGTTTGACTTTGGAGACAGACAAAGTTCAATCACAGCGTTTGCTAGAGGTATCCGTGCTTCAGGAAAGCCGAGACGTTCAGCTGCTTCAATGGCTGAGAGTGTACGCTCACCAGCTTGTGGGCTCGCAAGTCCTATATCTTCATATGAAATGACAAGCAAACGGCGTGCAATGCTGATTAAGTCTCCTGCTTCAATTAATCGTGCTAAATAATGAAGAGCTGCATCAACATCACTGCCCCGTATTGATTTTTGAAAAGCAGAAAGCACATCATAATAAGCATCGCCATCTTTGTCATGCTGGTAGCTCTTTTTTTGAATGCTTTTCTCTGCAATTTGTTTTGTAATATGTTTTTGTGCATCCTTTGGTTTAGGCGTTGAAAGAATGGCAACTTCTAATCCATTTAATGCAGATCGTGCATCGCCGCCACAGGCGAGAGACAAGTGGGTTAAGGCATCATCATCTACTTTTACATCATCCTTACCATAGCCATTAACCGGATCTTCGACAGCCCGGATTAAAGCCTTTTTAATATCTTCTGGTGATAGGGACATCAATTCGAAAATATGACAGCGACTGCGTATGGCGGGATTAATGGCATGATAGGGATTAGAGGTGGTAGCACCGATCATAATAATTAAGCCATTCTCAAGGTGAGGAAGCAGGAAATCCTGTTTGGTTTTGTCTAAGCGATGTACCTCATCCATAATCACAATCATTTGTCCGTGCATTTTTGCTTCAGCAACCAGCACTTCCATATCTTTTTTATTATGCATAACGGCGTTCATTAATTTAAAGGGAAGTCCCATTGTTCCGGCAATTGCTCTTGCAATAGACGTTTTGCCTGTGCCTGGTGGACCATACAGTATCATCGAGCTTAACTGATTGGCGTCAATCATTCTCCTAAGAAGTTCACCTTCGCCTAAAAGCTGCTGTTGCCCAATAACCTCTTCTATGGCTTGAGGCCTGATCCGATAAGCGAGTGGTTGCTTTTTCATCTAACTTCTCTCCTTTGATCGTCTAACAAAAAATTCATGTGATATTACGTCTAGCTTATCATTAAAGAGAAGCAACTTAAACGTTTCTGAATTGACATTGAATCATTACCATGTAAAAGGTGAATCATGATATAATAGCTAGGAATTATAGGGAAGAAGGGATATATTGCAAAATGTAAGTCAAGGACGTAGGTTCCAAACAATCGGCCTTAGATGGCTCTTTTTTCTTGTAGGATTAATGGTGATGTCTTTTGGAATTGCTTTGATGATTCGTGCAGAGTTAGGAATTGCTCCGTGGGAGGTACTGCATGTAGGGTTAATGCAACAAATTGGGTTTACCGTAGGAACGTGGTCAATTTTAACAGGATTAATTGTTCTTGTAGGATCTAGCTTACTTCTAAAGGAGTGGCCTAAACTAGGTGCAGTTATAAATATGATTTTGGTCGGAGTATTTATAGACTTGTTCTTATTTATTCTACCTCAGGTTCACCTTACTTCAGTTAGCTGGATGATGCTTATCGCCAGTATTTTAATAAATGGATATGGGATTGGCTTATATATTGCACCAGGACTTGGAGCAGGCCCCCGTGACAGCTTAATGCTTGCATTAAATAAGCGAACGGGCTGGAGTGTTCAACGTGTACGCATTTTGCTCGAAGTGACTGTATTAACTGTAGGGTGGTTATTAGGTGGCCCAGTATTTTTGGGTACACTATTATATTGTGTAGGGATAGGATACGTAGTTGGTATCACATTACCTCATGGTAGACGATTAGTTCAAACATTAATAGAAAGAGGGATACAACATGAAGATATCAACAAAGGGTCGGTACGGGTTAACGATTATGATGGCACTAGCAAAGAAATCGGGTGAAGGCCCTGTTTCATTAAAGTCTATTGCAAAGGAATACGATCTTTCTGAGCACTATCTTGAGCAACTAATTGCACCACTTCGAAATGCAATCCTGGTTAAAAGTGTGCGCGGTGCATATGGTGGGTACATGTTAGCAAAAGATGCAAAACAAATTACAGTTGGAGATATTATTCGAGTCTTGGAAGGGCCAATTAGTCCGGTTGAAGTACTAGAAGACGAAGAGCCTGCTAAGCGTGATTTGTGGATTAAAATTCGTGACGCTGTTAAGAATGTCTTAGATAATACAACATTGGATGATCTAGCGAATTTTAAAACAGAAGGCGAACAAGAATATTATATGTTCTATATCTAATTGGAACAGTTTCATTTAACAAAAAGTAGGTGATGATTTGGAACGGATTTATTTAGATCATGCAGCGACTTCTCCCATGCACCCCGATGTACTTGAAACGATGATGCCGTATTTAACAGAGGTGTTTGGCAATGCGTCGAGTATTCATCGGACTGGTAGGAGAGCAAGACAAGCATTAGATGAGGCTCGGGCAGTGATTGCAACGGAGCTAAATGTTCTTCCGAGTACAATTCTTTTTACAAGTGGGGGAACAGAAGCGGACAATATCGCCCTACTTGGGTATGCTCAAGCGAACCAGCACAAAGGGCGCCATATTATTACGACCAAGGTGGAGCACCATGCAGTTTTGCATACCTGTCGTCAGCTTGAGAAAGCGGGTTTTGACGTAACCTATCTTCCTGTGGATGAAACAGGATTAATTTCGCTTGAGGATTTTGATGCAGCGTTACGCCAAGATACGATTTTAGTATCAATGATGTATGGAAATAATGAGGTTGGAACGGTGCAACCCATTTCTGAAGTGGGTCAAAGGTTGCGAGAGCATCAGGCTGTTTTACACACAGACGCCGTTCAGGCTGCCGGTAGCTTAGATCTGTCCATTCACCAGTTACATGTTGATTTATTATCAGTTAGTGCTCATAAGCTAAATGGACCCAAAGGAGTTGGGTTTTTATATGTTGGTGAGGACATTCAGGTGATTCCACCATTTTTTGGTGGGGAGCAGGAGCGAAAAAGACGTGCTGGAACAGAGAATATTGCCTGGAATTATTGGTCTAGCAGAGAGCTTCAAATACGCGTGTGCAAATCAGGAAGAAAAACGCGAGCAATATCGTACCTACAAAGAGCATTTTTCTGCTATCCTTAAGCAGGAAGAAATTGAATTTGAGATAAATGGCCATCCTGAATTAACTCTTCCTCATATTTTAAACATTAGTTTTCCTCGAGTTAATGTTGAGTCAATGCTTGTGAATCTTGACCTAGCAGGAATAGAAGTATCTAGTGGGTCCGCATGTACAGCTGGTTCAATTGAGCCATCTCATGTGTTAACAGCGATGTTTGGTGAGAATAATGAACGGGCAAAAACGGCCATTCGTTATAGTTTTGGTTTAGGAAATACAGAATCTGAAATAGAAAGAGCTGCGCTGGAAACGGCAAAAATTGTGAAACGTTATCAAAAGCAGCAGCCTTTTATTGTGTAACAAACAGACAGGAAGGTGAGCAAGATGAGTAAGCGTCCTGAAGATACCCGGGTAGTGGTAGGGATGTCTGGAGGAGTGGATTCGTCTGTCACAGCGCTATTGTTAAAAGAACAAGGCTACGATGTGATTGGCATGTTCATGAAGAACTGGGATGATACAGATGAAACAGGATTCTGTACGGCAACTGAAGATTACAATGATGTGATTCGTGTATGTAATCAGTTAGATATCCCTTATTATGCAGTGAATTTTGAAAAGGAATATTGGGATAAGGTTTTCACTTATTTCCTTGATGAATATAAAGCAGGACGTACACCTAATCCAGACGTCATGTGTAATAAAGAAATTAAATTTAAAGCCTTTTTAAATCATGCCATGACACTTGGGGCTGACTATGTGGCAACTGGCCATTATGCACAAGTGGAGGAAGTTAATGGTGTATTTCAATTAATTCGTGGTGTTGATGATAATAAAGATCAAACCTACTTTTTAAATGCGTTAAGTCAACAACAATTAGAAAAAGTTATGTTTCCAATTGGAGACATGCCAAAGTCTGAAGTAAGAGAACGTGCTCATGCGGCAAATCTTGCAACAGCCTCTAAAAAAGACAGTACCGGTATTTGTTTTATTGGCGAACGAGATTTCAAAGAATTCTTAAGTACCTTTCTACCAAGCTACTCCTGGTGAAATGCGGACCCTTGAAACAGATGAAGTAAAAGGACATCACGATGGTTTGATGTACCATACATTAGGTCAACGTCAAGGGCTTGGCATTGGTGGCGCTGGAGAACCGTGGTTTGTTGTAGGTAAGGACTTAGAACGAAATGTATTGCTAGTTGGTCAAGGTTTTGATCATTATGGCTTGTTTTCAAAAGGACTTGAAGCGATCGGTATGAATTGGATTATGGACGATAGCCCAACGGAGCCATTTGCTTGTACTGCTAAATTCCGTTATCGTCAAACAGATCAAGCTGTTATGGTTTACCCACATGCTGATGGAACAGCTACAATCACATTTGAAGAAGACCAACGAGCCGTTACACCTGGACAAGCCGTTGTTTTATACGATGGAACTCGCTGTCTTGGTGGAGGAACGATTGACGTAGTAAAAACAAATTGGGAAAATGCCTGAGCGGTATTTTCCCTTTTTCAAGTGAGGAGAAATAAGATGACAACATTAAATGAAAAAGGCATTAAACACATGAGAGAGCAACAATATGAAGAGGCAGGAAAAGCATTCACAGAAGCAATAGAGCTTGATCCTAAAGACCCTGCTGCGTATATTAATTTCGGTAATTTGTTATCGTTGCTCGATGAAAATGAACGTGCTCTTGTATTTTTTGATCGTGCAATTGGTCTAGATGAGGAAGCCGTCACAGCTTATTATGGGGCGGGGACCATCTATTATAAGCAGGATCAATTTGAAGAGGCAGTCAAAATGTTTAAACAAGCATTGATCAAAAAGCTTGATGAGGCGGATCTTTATTTTATGCTAGGCATGAGCTATTATCAGCTCGGGTCCTTGCCGCATGCTTGTGCTAATTTTCAACGAGCAGTGGAAATGAATGAAACGGATGTGGATGCAAACTTCCAGCTAGGTTTGACATTTGCACAGCTTGGAGCAATTGGATGAGGCAATGCCTTATTTATTAAAAACAGTTGAGCTTGACCCCAAGCATGCAGATGCCTATTATAATTTAGGAGTAGCCTATGCAAGTATGGATCAAGCAGAACAAGCACTTGATTCTTTTGACAAAGCACTTGAGGCACAGCCTGATCATCTATTAGCTGGAAATGGAAAAAAGATTATTGAACAAGCCTTGAAGTGAGGTGAAACTGTGGAGCAAACCGAAGAGCGTCAAAGCGGCGTACAGCGAGGATATATAAAAGGGGAAATTCTTCATGTGGTGTTTCGAAATGAAGAAAATTTTTACACGGTAGCTGTCATTAGAGTTCGTGAAACAAATGAAGAAATTGATGAAAAAAAATTAACGATAGTTGGTGTTTTACCTCACGTTGAACCAGATGAAACTTTTTTATTTTTTGGTAGTATTGCCGATCATCCTAAATTTGGCATCCAATATAAAGTTGAGCAGAGCCGACGTGATTTGCCACAAAGTAAACAAGGTGTCGTCAAATATTTGGCGAGTGATAGATTCCCTGGAATTGGCACAAAAACCGCAGAAACAATTGTTGAGACGCTTGGTGAGACAGCCATATCAAGAATTGTTGAAAATCGTGATGTTTTACGTAATATTTCAGGCTTAAAAGAAGAAAAAGCAGCGATGCTATATGAAAATCTGTATGAACAGCAAGGTGTTGAGCAGGTTTTAATTGTGCTATCTGAGCACGGATTTGGTGTTGATCTTGCTCTTAAGGTATTTCAGGTATACAAAACGCAAGCCCTTGAAATCATAAAAAGCAATCCCTATCAACTGATACATGATGTAGATGGGATAGGATTCAGACGAGCTGATCAACTAGGTGCCTCTATTGGTTTAACGGGAAATCACCGCGATCGTTTACGAGCAGGTTGCTTATTTTTGGTCCATGAGCTTTGTATTCAAGAAGGCCATATGTATATAGAAGCTGAACCCCTAATTAATCAAGCGGTTGCTCTATTATCTTCACCTAATGTGAAGATTCAACGGGAAGAAATTCAACAACAGCTTGTCCAAATGCATGAAGAAGGAATGCTTGTTGTTGAAGAGACACGTGTGTATACAAAATCGCTATTTGGTGCTGAAAAAGGCATTGCCTCAAATATTCGGCGGCTACTTTCAACTGAAGTAAAAGAGGAATTTCCTGAGGCGGAATTTTTAAAAACGTTAGGTGAACTGGAAGAAGAGTGGGGCATTGAATATGCATCGTCTCAAAAACAGGCGATTCAAGAAGCGATTGCTAAGCCGCTTATGCTCTTAACAGGTGGACCGGGTACAGGTAAAACAACGGTCATTCGAGGGATTGTGGAAGTGTACGCAAGGCTTCACGGATTATCCTTGGATCCTCGTGCATATACAGCAAGTAATCCTTTTCCTATTTTGCTCACAGCTCCAACAGGTCGTGCTGCAAAGCGGATGTCAGAAGCAACAGGTCTACCATCCGCAACCATTCACAGTATGCTTGGCTTGGAAAGGTGGAGCTGGAGGGTTCGACAAAGGTGAGCATGAACCACTAAACGGTGAATTGCTTATTATTGATGAAATGTCTATGGTGGACAGCTGGGTAGCAAACTCGTTACTTAAGGCGATCCCAAAAGGCATGCAGGTTGTCATTGTGGGTGATGAGAATCAACTACCTTCAGTTGGACCTGGTCAAGTGCTCCGTGATTTTATCCAGTCTGATATCATTCCACTGGTTGCTTTAACTGATATTTATCGTCAGGCAGAAGGTTCTTCTATTATTGAACTAGCACATGCAATGAAGGATGGATTTGTACCACCTGACTTAACAAATGCTCAATCTGACCGACGTTTTTTCCCTTGCAAAGTAGACCAAGTGAAGGATGTTGTCTGGCAAATTTGCGAAAACGCAATAAAAAAGGGGTATGAAGCACGTGACATCCAAGTACTTGCTCCAATGTACAAAGGCGGTGCGGGTATAACGGAACTAAATGTCATGCTCCAAAATTTATTTAATCCCAAAAAAGAAAAAGTTAGAGAAATCATTTTTGGTGATTTGGTTTACCGAACGGGAGATGTCGTGCTTCAATTAGTTAATAATCCAGAAGAACGTGTTTTTAATGGGGACCGTGGTGAAATCGTAGCGATTTTCTATGCAAAAGAAAACACTGAACGCAAGGACCAAGTTGTCGTTTCATTTGATGGAACAGAGGTAACCTATAGCAAAACTGAGCTTAACAGCTAACACATGCATACTGCTGTTCTATTCACAAAGCTCAAGGAAGTGAGTTCCCAATTGTTGTGCTTCCAGTGGTACGAAGCTATAGTCGAATGCTACGAAGGAATTTATTATATACAGCTGTAACACGTGCTAAACAGTTTCTATTAATGTGCGGTGAAATACGAACCGTCGAATACACCATTACAAGTGGCGAGGACCTCGAAAGACAATCGCAGCTTGTGAACAGATTGCAGCAACTGATTACTCAGGCCGAGCCTAAGTCGTAGAAAGGATTTCCTTTCTACGGCTTATTTTTGTTTGGGGAGGAGAGAGGGACATTGGAAGAGGAGCAGATACATCGGATAAGAGGAAAATACATCAGAAGAGGAGCAGATACATCGGATAAGAGGAAAATACATCAGAAGAAGAGCGGATACATCAACTAAGTTGAAAAACACATCCAAAATGCACTCTCTTCTAATAAAAAACGTCATCGCTCATACCTGTGTTCGTTTTGGACAAACTAAGGTTGTTCGGAAGGAAGGTGACTCGTTGCGAACATTTGCGGTTATTCAAGGTCTACCTGTTATTGAGATGGAGGCAGGAAACGAGTGTGGAAGGGTCATTGATCTACTCATGTATAACAATCAAATCACCGGATTGTTAGTGGATATGCGCGGATGGTTAAATCGGCATCGTTTTTTATTACTTGAGAATGTCTCAAGTATTGGAGAACAAGCGGTTATGATCCGCTCAAAAGATGATCTTGAAGCCTGTCAGTCTCATGATGCTTTTGAAACGTCCATTTCGCTCACTGTTGGGCGCCAGAAGTTAAAAGGAATGGAGTTGCTATCAGAAACAGGTACGCTGCTTGGTCTAGTGGAAGATGTATATTTTCATGAAAATGTGGGCACGATTGTGGGGTATAAAGTGACGGACGGTTTGCTTGCCGATTTGACGACTGGACAACAGATGTATAGTGGTCAGCAATTGGTTATAGGCAAAGAGCGAGCTATCCTCTCTAATTAAAGGAGGCCCCGCAATGCGCTGCCCAAATTGTCGAAGTATAGATATTGGAAAGATCGGAACCAATCAATTCTACTGTTGGAGCTGCTTTGTTGAGATGAGTATTGTCCAAGGTAAGCTATCTCTTCATCAAGTAGAAGAAGATGGTTCGTTAAGCTCGTTGGATGATTTATTTGAAGATGAACAGCTTCGTATGGAGACATAACGAGGAGGTGGAGTGAATGCGTCGAACATTAAAGCCATTAATTATGATGGGTATTGGTGCGGCAGTTTATTCAATGAATCAAACCAAATCAAAAACGAGAAAAATGGATTGGATACGCAAGATCGAAAAATATGATTTTGACCAGTTAATCTCTAAAAAACAATGGAGAAAAACGAGAAAAAAAGTCATGAAAGCCATTCGATAATGACAAACATACCGGAACAGTAAAATAATGTTCCGGTTTTCTTTTTGAAGGAGGGGTTTTATGGACAAAAAGCATTCGATTTCGTTGATCCTTCGAGCTCTTCATTTGTTTATTTGGCTTTTAACTATCTGGGTCCTTTTTATGCTGTGGCCGTTCATTCAACCAATTGTACATAAAATCATAACGATACTGACTCCTGTTTTAATATCAGCTCTTTTTGCATATATATTGCATCCTTTTATTGAAGGTTTGCATCAATGGAAGCTACCTAGATTAGCTGCAATTCTGCTTGTTTTTGCGGTTTTTATTGGGGGGGTTGTTCTAGCTATTATTTATGGAGTTCCTGTATTCGCTCGTCAAGTACAAGAAGCGATGCAGGTTTTACCGAGTCAAATTGAACGAGTGGTTGTGTTTGTTCACTCTTGGGAGCATTCAATTGAACAGATGCCAACTTTTTTAAAAGGACATGTAGATGATTGGTCCGGCGAGCTTTTGATTGTGACGGAGAGAATTCTGGATCAAGTGGAACTAGTAATCATTGCAGTAGCAAGATCCCTACCTTCATTAGTCGTTATTCCATTTTTAATTTTTTACTTCTTAAAAGACGTGACTTTAATTAAGAAATCAGTGTGGTATTTGACACCTGCTAAATGGAGACGGAGCCTCAGCTATTATGCAAAGGATGTGGATCATACTTTTGGAAGCTATATTCGCGGGCAGCTTTTAGTGGCGGCGGTTGTAGCTATCTTATCAATGATTGGCCTTTGGTTCATTGGAGTACCATATGCAGTTTTGTTTGGGTTATTTATTGGGGCAACCGACATTATTCCTTATTTCGGTGCGATCATTGGAGCCGCTCCAGCATTAATTGCAGCTCTTTTGATTTCGTGGGATAAAGGCCTTTATACGTTGATTTTGCTTGTTGTTATCCAAGCAAATAGAAGGAAATCTACTCTCTCCTTTAATCGTAGGAAAAACACTTCATTTACATCCAATGTTGATCGTGCTCGCATTGCTAGTAGGAGTAGAACTTGGTGGTATTCTTGGCCTTCTGATTGCAGTCCCGGTGTTAGCTGTCTTAAAAGTAACCTTACTTCATGTGCGACAACACTTTCAGAATGATTGACTTTTATAAAAATGGTTTTTATAATTGTAATGACACAAACATATCGCAAAATCATTGATGGAACGAGTAGGCGACAGTCCGTTTAAAGAGAGAACCTCCTTTGGTTGGAAGAGGTTTAACGAAGGGTCGATGAACGCTATTCCTGAGTGCTACTGACAAACAGTTGCCGTATACCGCGTTAAGGTACTTAAGAGATGAACAGAGGACTGTTCATAACTAGGGTGGTACCGCGTGATAATCTCGTCCCTTTTTTAGAGGGAGGAGTTTTTTTGTTGTGCTGGAATCGATTGAATTTTTTTAAGGGAGATGAGTAGAATGAAGCATTTAACTTCTGCTGAAGTACGGCAGATGTTCCTAGACTTTTTTAAGGAGAAGGGACATGATATCGAACCGAGTGCACCACTTGTACCATTTGAAGATCCAACCTTACTTTGGATAAACAGTGGAGTGGCCACACTTAAGAAATATTTTGATGGTCGCGTGATTCCTGAGAATCCGCGCTTGGCGAATGCACAAAAATCGATTCGCACAAATGACATTGAAAATGTAGGGAAAACAGCTCGTCACCACACGTTTTTTGAGATGCTTGGTAATTTCTCAATCGGGGATTATTTCAAAAAAGAAGCAATTGAATGGGCTTGGGAATTCCTGACGAGTGAGAATTGGATCGGTTTTGATGCGGAGAAGCTATCTGTAACCATTCATCCAGAAGATGAGGAAGCCTATGAGCTTTGGATAAAAGAGATTGGATTACCAAATGAACGAATCATTCGCCTTGAAGGGAACTTCTGGGATATTGGGGAAGGACCAAGTGGACCAAACACTGAAATTTTCTATGATCGTGGACCAGAGTACGGTAATGATCCGTCTGACCCTGAGCTATATCCAGGTGGAGAGAACGAACGTTATCTAGAGGTTTGGAATTTGGTGTTCTCGCAATTTAACCATAATCCTGATGGAACCTACACACCTCTTCCAAAGAAAAATATTGATACAGGTATGGGACTTGAGCGTATGGTATCTGTTATTCAAAATGTACCTACTAACTTTGAGACAGATTTGTTTATGCCAATTATTCAAGCTGTTGAAAAGTTAACTCCAGTTAAATATGGTGATAAAACAGACACAGACGTGGCATTTAAAGTGATTGCTGACCACATTCGAACTGTAGCTTTTGCTATTGGAGATGGCGCGCTACCATCAAATGAAGGGCGCGGTTATGTCTTAAGACGTCTGTTACGTAGAGCTGTTCGATTTGCAAAACAAATCGACATTGATCGTCCATTTATGTTTGAACTGGTTCCCGTTGTAGGAGACGTTATGAAAGCTTTCTATCCAGACGTGAATGAAAAAGCAGCATTTATTCAGCGTGTGATTCGTACGGAAGAAGAACGATTCCATGAAACGTTAAATGAAGGACTAACGATTCTTGATAAGATTGTAGCTGAAACCAAAGCGGCTTCTGAGGCGATTATTAAGGGTGAGGATGTATTCCGTTTATACGATACGTACGGCTTCCCTGTTGATTTGACAGAAGAATATGTGGAAGATGCTGGACTAGTTATTGACCGTCCTGGATTTGAAGAAGAAATGAATAAACAGCGTGAGCGTGCTCGTTCAGCAAGACAAGATACTGGCTCTATGCAAGTTCAAAGCGATCTATTAAGCAAATTAACAGCATCTAGTGATTTTGTAGGATATGAATCACTTTCTACAGAGTCCACAATTCATGCGTTGATTGTTAATCAAGAGCTTGTAGAAGAAGCACAAGCTGGAGATGAAGCACAGTTACTGCTTGATCGAACACCTTTTTATGCAGAAAGTGGTGGACAAGTTGCTGATGGAGGTATCATTCGCAGCGAATTAGGTGTTGCACGAGTAATTGATGTAAAAAAAGCTCCAAATGGTCAGCACCTTCATACGGTTCAAGTTGAAGAAGGTACACTAACAAATCAAGCTAAGGTAGAAGCCATTGTTGAAAACTCAGAGCGAAGTGGTACGATTAAAAATCATACTGCCACTCACCTGTTGCATCAGGCTTTAAAAGATGTTTTAGGGGCACATGTTAATCAGGCGGGGTCATTAGTGTCTGAGAATCGATTACGTTTTGACTTCTCTCATTTTGGTCAAGTGACCCAAGAAGAGCTTACTAAGATCGAAACGATTGTAAATGAAAAGATTTGGTCTGCTCTTGCAGTCGATATTTCCGTAAAAAATTTAGAAGAAGCTAAACAAATGGGAGCTATGGCTCTATTTGGTGAAAAATACGGAGAAACCGTTCGAGTTGTGCAAGTGGGAGACTACAGCTTAGAATTGTGTGGCGGTATTCATGTTCGTAATACAGCTGAAATTGGTCAATTTAAAATCGTTTCTGAAACTGGAATCGGCGCTGGAGTAAGACGAATAGAAGCACTTACTGGAAAAGCTGCTTACTTATATGTGCAAGATCAGTTGGACATACTGCAAGAATCAGCTACTTTAATTAAAGCGAAAAATGTCAGGGATGTTCCAGCACGTATCGAGGCTGTGTTGCAGCAAGTGAAAACGGTGCAGCGTGAGAACGAATCACTCTCTGCAAAAGTAGGAAATATGGAAGCATCGAACCTAACTGATTCAGTTGAAGATGTAGATGGAATTGCTGTATTAGCTAAAAAAGTGAATGCTCGCGATATGGATGCATTAAGAGCCATTTTAGACAAGCTTAAGCAGGACACGGAATCGGGTATTATTGTACTCGGAGCAGAAACAGATGGAAAAGTCTCTATCGTTGCAGGCGTAACAAAAGATTTAATTGAGCAAGGGTTTCATGCAGGGAAAATAGTGAAGGAAGTGGCATCACGCTGTGGTGGAGGCGGTGGTGGCCGTCCAGATATGGCTCAAGCTGGCGGGAAAAATCCAGCTCAACTAGATGAAGCACTTCAATTTGTTCCTGAATACGTAAAATCGATTTCCTAATTAGATGTTTTTGATGTACAATAAACAGAACAAGCTCATTTTATTCTGAGCTAAGTCCGGAACTTTTAAGAAAGAGGTGCATGTGATGAGCTCTATGGACAAAACAATGCAGTTTGATTTCCATGACGACTCTGTTAATGTGGATGTCCAGGAGGTACTGCTGACGGTTTATGCTGCCCTTGAAGAAAAAGGGTATAATCCGATTAATCAGATTGTCGGGTACTTACTTTCTGGAGATCCAAGCGTACATTCCAAGACACCAAGAGGCTCGAACGTTAATTCGCAAATTGGAACGAGATGAATTAATCGAGGCACTTGTGAAGTCTTATTTAACACATCACCGTAAGGAGAACGAATGAAATCATTAGGTCTTGATGTAGGTTCAAAAACGATTGGAGTCGCACTAAGCGATGCATTTGGTTGGACGGCGCAGGGAGTCGAAACTCTGCGCCGAACAGAAGGACAAGCCGAACTAGATTATCAGGCGATTGCCAAGCTTGTTCAGGAAAATGAAGTAAGTACTGTTGTTGTTGGACTTCCTAAAAATATGGATGGTACAATCGGTGGCAATGGTGAGCATTGCCAAGCCTTTGCCAAAGACCTATCATCTTACATTGATGCTGAGATCGTTATGTGGGATGAAAGGCTAACGACAATGGCCGCAAAACGAGTACTCGTGGAAGCGGACGTTAGCCGAAAGAAACGCAAGCAGGTCATTGATAAAATGGCAGCAACCCTTATCCTGCAGGGTTATCTCGATCGCGCAGGAAAAACTTTGTAAATAGAGAGGTGTCCATCACATGGCACAAGAAGAAAAAGAACGTATTATCATTCCAGACGAAAACGGTAACGAGCATCTATTTGATGAGTTATTCCGTTTCACAGTAGACACAACAGGAAACTCGTACCTACTCGTTGTACCAGTTGGAGAAAATGAAGAAGATACAGATGAAGAAGACGACGAAGAGCAAGAAGTTTTTGCATTCCGTTACGAAGACCGTGAAGGCGAAGAAAATGACATCGCCCTATTCCCAGTCGAAACAGACGAAGAATGGTCTGTTATTGAAGAAATGCTGAACACTTTTTCTGAAGAAGACGAAGAAGAAGAGTAAACGATCTTAGCCCCCAAGAATTTGGGGGCTTTTTTTGTTTGTATATGAATTTGCTTGAGCGTCTCGCATGTAGAAAAGTGGATCTTGCAGGAGCCGCCGCATGTAGCCCGAGCGCCTCGCATGTAGAAAAGCGGGTCTTGCGTGTAAAGAAGGAACCGCCGCATGTAGCCTGAGCGCCTCGCATGTAGAAAAGTGGATCTTGCGTGTGAAGAAGGAACCGCCGCATGTAGCCTGAGCGCCTCGCATGTAGAAAAGTGGATCTTGCATGTGAAAAAGGAGCCGCCGCATCTAGCCCGAGAGCCTCGCATGTAGAAAAGCGGGTCTTGCATGTAAAGAAGGAACCGCCGCATGTAGCCCGAGCGCCTTGAATGTCAAAAAGTGGGTCTTCCGTCTAAGAAAGAGCCGCTCACGTTCCAATTATACAGATGTAGAAGTCTTCTTTCCTTCAATCCATGTGCTAATTAGCATATATGTCATAATACCTCCATACGTGATACACACACCGACGATTAATTGAGTAGATTCTTGCAGGCTTGAGAATTGCAGTAAATAATCAGGTAAAACAAGGAATACCATACAAACGACTAAAATCCACGTTTTTGACCAAATTGAGAAAACGATAATAAATAATGAGGTAATAATTCCTAAAATAGTCATGGCAATCGTATTAAAAACGATGACTGGAGAAGAAACAAATGAATCTGTGAAAATTACAACAAAGAATAATGATAATGGTGTAATACTAACCAATGTTAGGATTAAGAATTCCTTTTTCTTTGATAGTGTATTAGCAGCAATATATTTAAAAGATATAGATAAAAGAATCAACCATAACAGAGTGATCGTAATGTGAGAAACAATTGTATATAATGAATACGCCATATACCCTGAGACAAGATCCATCATGATTTGAAATGAAAATGCCCCACTTACGATTAACGCTGCGTACTTCATCCATGTCCGCACATCCACCTTCATCTCACTTGAAAGAGATTCCATATAAGCTTTTGGTGAATCTCCAACTATTTTTTCAATTGGTTTTCCTGCTTTCTCGGCTTCAAGCAAATGAACCTCAAGCTCTGTTAAAATGTCATCAATTTCATCAGATTGTTTACCGCTTGAGAAAAGATACAAACGAAGGTTCTCGAGGAACGTTTTGCTTTCCTTTGACAATGATGAGTTTAAAATAGTCGTCATCTCCTTATTGATCCATTTTTTGATGTGACAGCACCAGGTTCACATTTGCTTCGAGTACATTCCATCTTTCTTTAAATAAAGTAAGTTCCTCTTCCCCTTTTTCAGTTAAGGAGTAATACTTTCGTTTTGGCCCTGCCGTAGATTTTCGGAGGGTGGAGGTCACTAATTTTTCTTTTTGCATACGTAATAACATGGGATAAATGGTTCCTTCGCTAAAGGCTTCAAATCCATAAGCTTCAAGTCGCTCTGCTAACTCGTAACCGTAAACTTCCTTTTCATCTATAATAGATAAAAGGCAGCCGTCTATAATGCCTTTCATCATTTGAGTAGTAGACAAGTCAAACCTCCTTCCTTTATCTTGTATTGCAAGGTATATTCGTAGTATATTACCTACTACCTTGTTATGCAAGAGTTATTTATCTTGTTATACAAGTTACCGAGTAAAAGAGTACAATCATCAAATCAGGAAATGCTAATATATGTGCTATTTCACAATTTGTACTGATACATTTTGAATTCTATACTGACATTTCCCACGTGTATTAGTATAATGGGAACGGCGGAGGGAGGAGAACAATGTCTGATTCCAATGAAAAGCCACGAAATACGTTGTACGAAGATCGTGTTTCTCAGGCAAAGATCGTACGCAAATGGGTGTTTATCTCTTTAATTGCCATTATAATAATTGGTGCTATAATAGCTGTAAGTGGATACGCTTATTTAAAAGGTTCTATTGAGCCGGTAGATCAAGAAAATGGTGAAGAGGTTGAAATTACCGTTCCAATTGGTTCTACACCTGGTGGGATTGGTGAGATTCTAGAAAATGCAGGCTTGATTGCAAATGGAACGATTTTTAAATATTATGTTCGTTATTTGAATGAGTCAAACTTCCAAGCTGGTGACTATACGTTATCTACGGAAATGTCGATGGAAGATATCATTCACGCTTTGAAGGATGGAAAGGTCATGCAAGAGCCAGTCTTTTCATTTACAATACCTGAAGGCTATTGGCTAGAAGATATTGTCGCAAAAATAGCTGAAGTAACAGATTATAGTGAAGATGAAATCATGGAAAAAATGCAGGATCGCGAATACATAGAATCACTAATGGAGAAATTTCCACTACTCGGAAATCAAGTCTTAAATGATGAGGTTCGCTATCCACTTGAAGGATATTTGTTCCCTGCACGATATGATTTTACGGATGAGAATACATCGATAGAAACCATAATTGAAACAATGCTTGCAAGAACAGAATCAGTTTTGGACAAGTATACAGAGCAAATTGGTAATAGTAATTACACGCTACATGAGTTGATGACACTCGCTTCAATTATTGAACGTGAGGCACAGAAACCAGAGGATCGTTACTTAATTTCAGGTGTCTTGTATAATCGTCTTGATCAGGATATGAAGTTGCAGGTTGATCCTACCGTTGCCTATGCGGCTGGTTCGCATCTTTATATGACCTCGTTTGATGATTTAGAGGTGGATTCTCCTTATAACACATATATGTATGAAGGAATTCCAATTGGGCCAATTGCAAGCCCAGGTGAAGACTCAATTAAGGCCGCACTTGAGCCTAGAGTCACCGACTATGTGTTTTTCTATGCTCGAGTCACTGGCGAAGTGATCTATAATAGCTCCTATGAAGATCATCAGGAAGTTGTAGAAGAGTATCGTCAAGAATGGATCGATGCAGGAGAAGAAGCAGAGGATTAAAATTAATAGAGGATGGAAGGAATGGAATGATCATTCCTTCCTCTTTTTAATCATGAGGAGATAGATGGTCATGTTTGATCAAGAGACCCTTGACTATTTAGTAGCACTTACACCAAAGCGCTCTAAACTAGTAGAGGAAATGGAAGCTGATGCAAAAGAACACGACGTTCCCATTATGGATTTAGTTGGCATGGAGAGTTTACTGCAATTATTACAGTTACGTGCACCCAAAAGAATTCTTGAAATTGGAACGGCTATAGGATATTCAGCTATTCGTATGGCGGAGGTTCTACCAGATACAGAAATTGTCACTATTGAACGAGATCCAGAGCGTGCGGAGAAGGCGAAATTCTACATAGAACAAGCAGGGCTAAGTAATCGTATTCATCTTATTGAAGGCGATGCGTTAAATGTGGTGGAAATACTTGAAAAAATGCCATTGTTTCATGTATTATTTATTGATGCAGCTAAAGGACAATATCAACGTTTCTTTGATTTATATACGCCCTTAATAGCTCTTGGTGGCATTGTGTTCTCTGATAATGTATTATTCAGAGGGTTGGTTGCCAAGCAAGATGTTGAGAGCAAGCGACTTTCAAAGCTAGCTGGAAAAATTAATACCTACAATCAATATCTAATGGAACATCCTAATTTTCACACACGGATCCTTCCAATAGGAGATGGACTTGCTGTGAGTTTTAAGAAATAAAGGATTTTAGTTCATGAAGCTAGAAATATTGATATAGATCTAATTATTGAAAAGAGGACTGTAACATGAATCACAAGCCTATCATCATTGGCGTAGCAGGCGGTACAGGATCAGGAAAAACAACCGTTGCTAAAGAAATATTTCGTCAGTTTAATGAACAGTCCATCGTATTAATTGAACAGGATGCATATTATAAAGATCAAAGTCATTTAAGTATGGAAGAGCGGTTGCTCACGAACTACGATCACCCGCTTGCATTTGATAATGAGTTGCTCCTACATCAATTAGAACAATTGACAAATCAAAAAGCTGTTCGGAAACCTGTTTACGATTATGCAAATCATACACGTTCAGAGGAAATTATTCCGATTGAACCTAAGGACGTTATCATTCTTGAAGGCATTTTAATTCTTGAGGACGAGAAGCTACGCAATATGATGGATATTAAATTATTTGTAGATACAGATGCTGATATTCGAATTATTCGTAGACTATCACGAGATATCAAGGACCGCGGTCGTTCTATTGATTCAGTTATTGAACAATATACAAATGTTGTTCGACCGATGCATCTTCAATTTATTGAACCAACAAAACGTTATGCTGATTTAATTGTACCAGAGGGTGGTCAAAACAAAGTTGCTATTGATCTTATGGTGACAAAAATCCGTGCAATTATTGAGGCGAAGTCATTGCTAACTTAATGAGAGGGACAAATGTCTACTCTTATCTAGTATAGGAACTAATATAACTTGTATCTTATGAGGAGTGAGTCAAGTGGCAGAAGAGAAAAAGCACTATATGACATTGGATGGTAAGAAGAAACTAGAAGAGGAATTAGATTATTTGAAATCTGAACGACGTAAGGAAGTCGTTGAACGTATAAAAGTTGCTCGTAGTTTTGGAGATCTTTCAGAGAACTCTGAGTATGATTCAGCTAAGGAAGAACAAGCCTTTGTTGAGGGACGAATCCTACAAGTTGAAAAAATGATTCGCGATGCAATTATTATTGAAGAAGAGAGTGCACCAGGTAATATCGTTTCTCTTGGAAAAACCGTTCGTTTCATAGAACTTCCAGATGGTGATGAAGAAGAGTATATCATCGTGGGTAGTGCTGAATCGAACCCAACAGAAGGCAAGATCTCAAATGATTCACCATTAGCTCAAAGTCTTCTTGGTCGGACTATTAAAGATCGTGTAACAGTTAGCACGCCAGGTGGAGATATGCAAATCGAAATTCTGGAAATTAGATAACTAGCTAAAAGGCGAATCCTATTTTATTAAGGTTCGCCTTTTTGTTTCACAAGCTAGTTCTTTTGAGCTAGTTACGGTATCATTTATCGGTTGAACTTCCAATTGGAGACGATATAATGATAAGGAAGGTTACTTTAAATTATAAGGATACTATGTATAATAGAGAAAGATGATTAGCATGAAGGGATGATCTGAGAATGGCAGTAAATCGTTACGAAACTCGTAGACGTAAAAAAATGAGTCGTTTTTTAAATATAGCAATAGGTGTTGTTGTTCTACTCATCTTAGGTGTTGGAGCTCAAATTCTTTTATCTGGAGACGATGAGCCAGCAAACACCGCTTCACAAGAAGAAACAGACAACGATACGTCTGGCGGTACTTCTTCTGGATCTGGCATATCTGATCCAGCATCAACCAACGAGGATGATGAAGCTGTAGAAGAGGATGAAGACGATTCAACGACAACGGCTGATGGTCGTGTAGAAGATGATGAAGACCAGGCAACAGAAGATGACGATCAGGCAGAAGAAGACGACGCTAACGAAGATGCTGATAATGAAGAAGAATCACAAGAAGATGGAGAATGGGAACCTGTAGGTACAGAGCAAACAGGAGAATTCACACCAAACTTCGACCAAGGTAGTCAAAACTGGAATGAGATGGTGGCGGCTCTTCAGTCAGCAACTGGCATAAGCTCAAGTGATATGACTCTTTGGAGACTAGAGAATGGTGGTTCTCCAACAGCCGCAGTTGGTACGCTGAGCGACAGCGATAGCATGAGTAACCCTTATCGTGTCCGGATTGAATGGCAAGACGGTCAAGGTTGGCAAGCTGTATCAAGTGAACAACTAGACAGCAACCCATATAGATAAACTAAAAAAGCTTGTTCAACGGTTAAACCCGTCGGACGAGCTTTTTTAGTTTGAAATGGTTTGCTTTTCGATTTTTTTTAAGACCTCTGTAAAAGGCTGTTCTGTGCGGCTGAGATGATAATCCCTAAAAGGATCTTTCTGTTTTTCAAGACGTTCTAAAACAGTCCAGATCGTAAATTGAGAAGGGTGTAACGAGTGATCATCTAGCTCTTCCCATTCTAGTGGAGTGGCAATATAACCAGTCTCTCCTCGTGCTGAATAGGGAGCAATCATTGTTTTCCCTTCGTCATGCTGTAGGTAATCAAGATAGAGTCTGCCAGCTCGTTTCTTTTTGAGTCGTTCAAGCGTGAATAGCTCAGGCTGCTGCTCACAGAGGAACTGACAAAGAAACAAAGTAAATGAACGAGTTTCCTTGTAGGAATACCGGTTTAGGGGAAGTGGGATATAAAGCTGTAGCCCTTTGCCTCCTGAGGTTTTTACAAAAGCCTTTAATTGAAAATAATCAAGTGCAGCTTTGGCAAGTTTTGCTGCGTGTACAGCTAAATGGAATTCATCAATTGAGGGAGGATCTAAATCAATCACAATTTCACCTGGTCCACTCTCGTTATATTTCTGAAAGGGAACGTGGAATTCTAACGCAAGCTGGTTTCCAAGCCAAAGCAGAGTATCTACTTGATTACAAAGTATATAATCGGAATCCTCCTGAACAACCGATTCAACATAGTCTGGTGCAGAAGTCGGTCGATTTTTTTGATAAAATCTTTCTTTTCCCCCACCGTGAGGGTAACGGATGACTGTTAACAATCTGTCCTGTAAAAAAGGTAAAAGATAAGCGGCGACACATTGTAAATAATAGATGTAGTCACTCTTGTTTACATCCTTCCATATCGGTTTATCTGGATGTGTGAGATCCATGTAATCAGCTGGGAAGATTAATTGTTTGCGTATTTGGTTTAGGGTACAAGCCGATGGTTCAACGTCGAAATTAAAATCATGGAACTTCGGCTCACGCATTTTTAGATCATCTAAACCAATACTTATTATATCCGCACAAATGCCAGGAGGTAGCTCCCATTGATTTGTCGTCAGCTTCTTCCCCTTTTCTTTAAACATTTGAATGAGTGTCTTTCGTTTTTCCTCTGAGAAGCCATGAGAGACACTCACAATCGGGAGTAAGGAGCCTTTGTGATAAATTTGACCGGTAAAATAGTCATTGGATGATTGATAGTGAGTAAGAATAACGGTTCCGAGCTTTGGCAGTTTCCATTTTAACCATTCAGGCGAGCGTTTGCCGGCTTGCCAAGAGCTAGAAGACCTTTTAGCCACAACACCTTCTCCTCGCTCAAAGGTAAGCTGTCTGATCAGAGGTTCTGGTTCCAGAAACGTGTTAATGATTTGAAACGGAATAATCGATTGTTTAAACGACTGAAAAAAAGACTCAAGGTATTGCTTTCGCTTTTTTAAAGTGAGGTTCATTAATTCTTTTTGATTTTGTAAAAGCATATCAAACACCATTAATGTACATGGAAATTCTCTAGCATAGTTGTTAATCGTTTGTTTTGTCCGTAGCTTTGCTCGTTTTTGTACTTTAGAGAAATCACTTCGATTAGTTGAGGTAAGGTAAACAAGTTCACAATCTAAGATAAATGAATCTAATGGGATGTTATGTGGTAACAGTTCATTTATAATTTCTGGAAATTGAGCCGATAGGTCTTTGCCATTGCGACTTTGTAAGGTATAGGTATTTTTAGACGCAATCAATAAGCATCGAAAGCCATCATACTTTGGCTCATATATCCAGTTGTCTCCTTTAGGTAGCTCGTGTATATGTGTCGTGAGCATCGGTTTTATCTGCATATTTATCCCTCCTCAATCACTCTTATTTTTAATGATCGAAGCGATTCTATACATAAAAAGAGCAACATAACCTCACATTAAAAAGAAAAAAGGGATGAATAAAAGATGCATACAGTATGGAAAGGTAGTATAAGCTTTGGGCTTGTAAGTATCCCTGTGAAGTTACACACTGCAACAGAAAATAAAGACATTAAGCTAAGACAACTCCACAAGAAATGTCACACACCGATTTCTTATCAGAAGCAGTGTCCAAATTGCGAACAAGAAGTAAAACAAGAAGATATTGTAAAAGCATATGAATACAGTAAGAACAAATTTGTAGTGCTTGATGAAGAGGATTTACAGGAGCTTAAAAAAGAGAATGAAGACAAAGCTGTTGAAATTTTAGATTTTGTGAAGCTTGAAGAGATAGATCCAATTTATTTTGAACGAAGTTATTTTCTTGCACCAGGAGATGGTGGGAATAAAGCCTATTCACTTCTTCACAAAGCATTAGAGCAATCTGGAAAAATTGGTGTGGCTAAGATTATCATTCGTTCTAAGGAACAATTGGCAATCGTTCGTGTGTATCAGCAAAGTTTGCTTATGGAGACGATTCATTTTCCTGATGAAGTACGTAAGGTAGAGGATGTTCCATCGCTTCCTGAGGAGAAAGACGTAGATGAAAAGCAATTAAAAACTGCCTTACTTCTAATTGATCAGCTTACCACTACATTTGATCCAGCTAGCTACCATGATGAGTATCGCGAGGACTTAATGAAACTAATTGAAAAGAAACAATCTGGAGAAGAAACGGTGACAGCATCAACCAAAAAACAAACTTCAACAAATGTAACCGATTTAACAGAAGCACTACAGTTATCGCTTGAAAGAACAAAACCAAAACGAAAAGCAGCCGTAAAACGAAAAACAACTTCACGTAAAAAAGCGTAATCGTCCTGATCAAAAAATGGTGTATACTATACGTATAGTTTATACATAGAGAGAAAGGGCGTTTGATCGTGGTTATAGGAATTATTGGAGCGATGGAAGAGGAAGTAGTACTACTGAGAAGTAAGTTAGAAAACAGACAAGACCGTGTTATTGCAGGCTGTGAGTTTCATGAAGGTACAATAAATGGAGAAAAAATTGTGCTGTTAAAGTCAGGCATAGGAAAGGTAAACGCAGCAATTGGCACAACGTTATTGATACAGTTATTTTCACCTGACCGAATTATCAATACTGGTTCGGCAGGTGGTTTTTATCAGTCACTTTCAGTAGGTGATATTGTCATCTCAACTGAATTGCGTTATCACGATGTCGACGCTACTGTTTTTGGCTATGAATATGGACAGGTTCCACAAATGCCAGCTTTCTATCAACCCGATGCTCATTTGATCGAAGTAGCTGAGCAAGCTGCCCAAAAAGTTGGCATTCATTCTGAAAAAGGACTGATTGTATCAGGTGATTCCTTTATGAGTGATGAAGCTAGAGTAGAAGAAATCAAAACTCTATTCCATGAGCCGTATTGCGCGGAGATGGAGGCAGGAGCGATCGCACAGGTGTGCCAGCAATTTGAGGTTCCATTTGTAATTATTCGTGCATTATCCGATATTGCCGGTAGCGATGCCAAGATGTCGTATGATCAATTTTTGGAGAAGGCATCTGTGAATTCGGCAAAACAAGTGTTGCTAATGGTAGATGCTTTATCAAATAAATAGGATAAATGTTCCTGCATACCCTGCTATTACATCATTTTTTTCATTCAAAGGATGATAGAATGATTGATAGATAGGGGAGGCTGAATATCTTGGAAAACAACAGAGAGAAGATTCTTCTTGGCAAACAGGAGGACTATCATCGTTTTGGTTTTGTTCTTTGGTCATTAGCCGCTTTTTTGTACGTGGGACTTGTTATACCTGAAGACTGGGCAGCAACTACACGCCCGCCTGAACTAATGATTCCAGCAATTTCTGTAGCATTGGTAGGTGCAGTAGTCTGTAATCGATTAGCTGTAAGAGCATCCAAGCAACTTTATGAAGACTAAGAGGAAAAAATAAAAACAACGAGGCTGGACAAAACCCAGTAAAGTGACTAAATGAAATAGACAGGCATCTTCGGATTTTCCGAAGATGCCTGTCTACTTTTTATAGATAAATCATTGGTTTTTAGAAGCAAAATAAGGACCCCTCTGATAGAATTAAGTTACCACACAAAACCCAAAGGGGGATCCTTATGTTTAAACAGTATACCATGCATGATGTCATTTTACCGCTTGATTTAGAAAGAAAATTACCGAAAAATGATATTGCTTTCACCGTGAACACTCTAGTTGAAAGTATCCCAGACGAAGCCTTCGACGCTTTCCTCCGGAAAACGGGACATCCTGCTTATCATCCTCGTATGATGATGAAAATTATTTTGTGCGCCTACACTCAATCGGTCTTTTCAGGTCGTAAGATTGCAGCCCTTCTTCAAGACAGTATTCGTATGATGTGGTTAGCCCAAGAGTATCAACCTAGCTATCGCACCATCAATCGCTTCCGAGTGAACCCCGATGTTCAAGACCTTTTGCGCCAGTGTTTTGTCCAATTCCGCTGTCAGTTGGTCCAGGAAAAGGTCATCGAAGAAGAAGCGATCTTTATTGATGGGACTAAAATCGAAGCGAATGCCAATAAGTTTACCTTCGTGTGGCGGAAGTCTACAGAAAAATATAGTGCTCAGTTGATGGAAAAGTCGAATCGGATGTACGAAGAACTTGTCGAACAGGAGATTATCCCTGCCATTGAAAGAGAAAACCCAGAAGCCCTCACGGACGAGGAGTTAACACAGGTAGCAGAGAAACTTGACGACACCGTGCAGGGATACGATCGCCGTATTGAGGCAAGTGAAGATGTGGCCGAACGAAAGCAGCTACGCTCAGCACGTAAAGCACCGAAACAGTACCGTAAGCAGTATAACGACTTCATTACACGCAACCAAAAATATAAGAGGGATATGGAAATCTTCGGAGATCGTAACAGCTATTCGAAGACAGATCCCGATGCCACATTTATGCGCATGAAAGACGATTATATGAAAAATGGACAGCTTAAACCTGGGTACAATGTGCAGTTGGCGACCGAAGGTCAGTATGCCTTGGCTTATGATGTGTTCCCAAATCCTACAGATACGCGAACCTTTATTCCTTTTTTAGATAAGATCGAACAGGATTTCTTTGCGTTACCCAAATATATTGTCGGAGATGCCGGGTATGGCAGTGAGCAAAATTACGACGATGTCGTCAGCCATCGGAAACGTATTCCTTTGATCACGTATAATCAATACCGAAAAGAGAAGAAAAAGAACTATAAACAAGACCCCTTCCAAATGTCTAACTGGCCATATGATGCCGAAGAGGATGCGTTCACTTGTCCAAATAATCGGAAACTAGCTTTTCACTATCATTCCGAAAAGCGTGATAAAGCGGGTTTTATGCGAAAGTACCGTGTGTATGAATGTGAGGATTGTTCGTCTTGTCCCTTCCGAGCTCAATGTACAAAAGCAAAAGAAGGAAATCAGAGAAGGATCTATTACAACGAACGTTGGGAAGAACAAAAAGCCTATACGAGACAGCTGCTTGCCGAAAAAGAAACAGGTGAAATCTATGGCAAACGCAAAATCGATGTGGAACCAGTCTTCGGATTTCTGAAGGCTAATTTGCGTTTCACTCGAGTCTCTGTACGAAGTAAAGAGAAAGTGAAAAATGAATTAGGATTCGCGTTCATGGCGGTGAACATAAGGAAGTTCACCGCTAGAGCCGTTAGGTTTTCAAGATATTTTAAGAATCGAGTATCAAAAAAGATCTCCTTCACCAAGAAAATGGTGATGGAGATCTTTTTTTGTATCTGAGACTAGTTATGTCCAGCCTCGTTGTTTTTGTCTTCTATGGGAAAATGTCCAAGCGCTATTTTTAATATAGAGCTCTGTTTACTGATATGGAGTTCTCGCGGCTGATTGAGCACTCTCATTGTTGACACGTCTCGCACAACGTTGATTCCACGCCATTTCACACTGCAAAATCTCCTGCTTTTAGCATAGAAGTAAAGGCTACTATCATTCGTGCTGTGAGTCCCCAGATAATGTGCCCGTCATATTGGATTACATATTCAGTGTAGGTTTGTTTTCGATTCTGATAAGCGGATTGATTGGCAATACGCTCGAAAGGAAAACTCTTTGCAAATGAAAATTCAAATGAAGTTTGATGTTCTTCTGCAGGATTCTCTAACAGATACTTTAAAGGAATGCGAAAAGTAGATGAAACCTCTGCTGCATTAGGCTTAATTGTATCTGGGTTTTGAATGTAACAAAGAAACGGATGAATTGTGCCACGTCTAGGACTCATAATTGGCTCAAGAGCAGATGGAGAGAGTACATGGATATCATTCAGGGTCAATCCAAGCTCTTCACACAATTCACGAGAGGCAGCAGAAACGGGATTCGCATCATCTGAGTCGATCCGTCCACCAGGAAAACAGACTTCACCTGGCTGACTACGTAATGAAAGGGCACGAATTTCAAATAAAAGTGACAAGCTCTGATCGGCCTCTCGAACAAGTGGCAACATCACAGCAGCATCATGACTAGAATTTGGAATATGGTTGGTTAAAATTGTCTGAATCATTTGAATATCTTCCATGACAATCCTTTCATCAAGCAAAATGTAGTACATAATTAGAAAATGTGTGAGGATATATGACAAATTTACTGTATCTTCGTTGCAGTTGATTTAAAGTAGGACTTAGGAAAGGTCACTGACCTAGCTTCCAAAATGTTCTCTCTACTCTCCCCCATTGCGGCGGTTCGCTAAGCGGACCGCCACTTTTTTATTTAATATAGAAGATCAAGAAATTCTTCTTTTGTTACCTTCCCAAAGAAAGTAGAGACATCGACTTGTTCAAGTGTCTTTGCAAGTGATCCTGCTTCAAATTTAGTTCCAATTAACAAATCCTCTAATTCACTGACATCTGTTACGCCAAAGAAATCCCCATAAACCTTGCATGCTTCAATATAACCTCGACGAACATTTAATCGGACATCTACATTTCCACCAAGCAAAACGCTTTGAACGTTGGATATCAAAAGCAGGCGATTTTCCGTAATTCCAATCCCAGTTTTGATATCGCTCTTTTGAGAGCTTATGAATAGCTTCCCAATCCGCATCTGTTAATTCGTAGGTAGGAATGTCACCATCGGTATCAAAGATATAGCGTAACAATATTTGTTTGAATTCCTCCATTTTAATTGGTGTATCAAGGAATTCACTAACATTTGCTACACGGCTACGAATGGATTTAATCCCTTTTGAACGTATTTTTTCATCCTTCACATTAAGAGCTGAAACAACGTTTTCAACCTCAGAATCCAGCATCAACGTTCCGTGGCTAAACATTCTTCCTTTTGTCGTGAATTGTGCATTCCCGGAGATTTTTCTCTCTCCAACATGAATGTCATTTCGACCACTTAATTCTGCTGTAACACCTAACTTAGCTAAGGCTTGCACCACAGGTTCAGTGAACTTTTTGAAGTTATGAAAAGAATGGCCATCATCCTCTGCAATAAAACTGAAATTTAGGTTCCCCTCGTCATGATATACAGCCCCGCCACCAGAAAGACGTCTTACAACATATAAATTCTTTTCTTTAACGTAATTAAGATTGATTTCTTCGTATGTATTCTGATTTTTTCCAATAATGATGGATGGACGATTCACATAAAAAAGCAAATAGGTATCTTTTGGATCGAGGTTCTTTAGTGCATATTCCTCGATTGCTAAATTAATCTCAGGATCTGTAATTCCAGTGTTATCAATAAATTTCATCATGTGTAGTATCTCCTTTTTTTCATTTACCTTTACTAATAGTATAGCCATATTTGCGATTAGGGTCGAGTTGAACAACTTCAAACAATGCATATTGCATTATTTTAACAAAACACTGTAACCATGCGCCAAGATGTCCGTATAAATAATAGAGGAGGAGAGGCGCTTGAATCAAAATCAAATAAAAGATGCTGCAGCTCATTATCAAGCAGAATACATGATGTGTTTAGGCGGATTCTTTAATCAAGTGTTTCTAATACGAGATAAAGAGAGAGAATATGTACTAAAAGCATACAATGCCAAACAAGCTTCATTTAGACAGCTCCAATCTGAGTTGATATGGATGCAATCATTACGGGAAAGTGGGGTAGCTGTACCTGAAAATGTGAAGACCCTTGCTTGGGAGCAAATCTTAACAATAAGATATGAAGAAGATATCTATTTTTATATTGCTTTTCATAAGATGGAGGGGACGATTGTTCAGCCGGCAGAGTGGAATAATGAATTCTATCATTTGTGGGGCAAAGCCCTTGGAAAAATGCACCGAGCTGCTTCTACATTTGACGAACCAGATGAGGAGTTTGATTTGCCTCATTGGAGCACAAGTCCGCATTATTTAGCCATCCATGAATCCTTTGATGATAAAATGTTTAACATATATCAAGATATGATTACATACTCAACGACATTGCCTATTTCGAATGAGACATTTGGAATTATTCATCATGACTTCCACCATGAGAATTTTTTTATTCATCAAAAGGAAGTACGTCCATTTGATTTTGGTGATACGCAATACAATTATTTTTTCTATGACTTGGTCGTTACGATTTATCATGCTGTTCAATCTATCAATGTTCAGGATCGAGCCTCATTTTTAGAAACTTTTATGACAAACTTGTTTAGAGGCTATCAATCAGAGTATATTAGTGTGAATCGTTTTGGTGATTGGGTGGAGCAATTACCGTGTTTTCTAGCGTATAGAAGAATGTACTCATACGGGTATTTGCAGCTTTATTTACCGGAGCATAAAAAGGCAAAGCTAGAACCCACTTTTAATAAAATGAAACAAGATATACTTACCGAAACGCCTGTAGTGGAGATGCCGAGCTCTCTAATTAAACAAGTCCAGAGTAATCTATTGGTAAGGTAATACAAACAGCCACCCTTCATGAAAGGGTGGCTGGACCATTTTATGAAATGCCAAACCAAACAGCTGCAAGCAATCCAAGTATTGCAATGATAATCCATGCAACAACTAGTTTCCAAATATATTTAACCCAACGTGTGTATGGAATACCAGCAAGCGCTAAACAAGCCATTAAAACACCATTAGTAGGGTTAATTGTACTCATGACACCATCACCATATTGATAGGCAAGTACGGCAACCTGGCGCTGAATGTCTAACAAATCAGCTAAAGGGGTCATGATCGGCATGGTTGTGGCTGCCTGACCACTACCAGAAGGGATAAAGAAGTTAATAATAAGTTGTACTAAAAACATACCAATCACAGCAAACGATCCTGGAATTTTACTAATTAATTCTGAAACCTGATAAACAATTGTATCTAACACCTGACCTTGTTCCATGACAACAAGGATAGCACGAGCAAATCCAACGATTAACGCTCCATATGCCACATCTTTCATTCCGTTTGTGAATGCCTCGAAGGTTCCGTTTATACGTAAACCACCCACAATTCCGGCAATTAATCCTATTGCGAGGAATGTTCCAGTCATTTCTGTTAAATACCATTCCCATTTAAAAATACCGTACATATTTAAAGCAAATCCGATGATTACACTAATTAGGACAAATGCATGCTTACGAGTGAAAGGTATCTGTTCAGTGTTTGTCGCTGCAATGGTATCCTGCTGAGGTAAATCAGCCAAATAGCTTGCAGATGGATCTTTTTTTACTTTAGCTGCATATCGCATGACAAGTGTGATAGCTGTTAGTAAGAAAAGAACGTAAACGATCAGGCGAAATCCAAGTCCACTAAATAAGGGAACTTCTGCGATCGTTTGAGCCACTCCTACTGTAAAAGGATTCAACATTCCTCCAACAAAACCACAGACTGCGCCAAGATTCAACATGGACATCCCGGTAATAGAGTCATAGCCTAGTGCTTTTGCAACAGCAATACCGATCGGTACGAAAATAATAACTTCTTCTGAAAGGCCAATAGTTGCTCCTGGAATGGAGAATGCAATCATAATCACAGGGAGCAATAGGGCACCATTATTTTTTAATCGATTTACAAGGCCATAAACAGCAGCATCAATGGCTCCGGTTTTTGTGATAACACCAAACGTACCACCAATCAGGAAGATATAAAAAATAATTTGAGCAGAATCTTCCATACCAAGTGGAATGGCTTGGAGAATTTCAAATGGACTAATAGGATTTGATTCAACTGTCTGATAGCTTCCCTCGACTAAAACTGTTCTTTCGCCATCATCAATTCTTTCAAATGTTCCAACTGATAGAAAATAGGTTGATAAAGCTGCTAATACAATCATAAATGATAAGAGTGCATAGGTATGCGGTAGCTCCCATTTGCGTTTCTTGTTGTTAATTTGTTTCTCTTGTTGTCCCACTTTTAACACCTTGCCATTCTAGTATAATTATACAACGCATTGTATTTTGTCTTTTACTAGAATAAAGGATACAATAAAAAAGTCAAGTTAGTATTGGTTATTACGGAGGGATTTAAGTGAAAGAACAAATGAAAGAACAGATTGAAAGTCAAAGAGAAAGCTATCACCGCATCAGTCAGTATATTGGTCATAACCCTGAATTAGGCCATCAAGAATTTAAGGCAGCTAAAGCGTTAACGGATGAATTAACAAAGGAAGGGTTTAACGTCACACTAGGCACTTGTGGCCTTGATACAGCATTTGAAGCGGTGTTTGATAGTGGCAAACCAGGGGCAAAAATTGGATATATGGCAGAGTATGATGCATTACCAGACTTAGGTCATGCTTGTGGTCATAATTTAATTGGAACCATGGCTGTTGCAGCGGGTGTTGCTCTTAGTAAAGTGGTTTCTGAGACTGGAGGAGCCGTTTATGTGTATGGGACGCAGCGGAGGAAACGACTGGTGGTAAAGTGAATATGTCCGATGAGGGAGTTCTTTCGCATTTAGATGCAGCGATGATGGTGCATCCTTCTGCAGAGCATATGGCGAGTGGATCTTCACTTGCAATGGATGCGATTCAGTTTGAGTTTTTTGGACGTGCATCTCATGCAGCTAATTCCCCTCACAAAGGTATTAATGCACTAGATGCTGTTATTCAAACCTTTAATAGTATTAATGCACTTCGGGAGCATCTAACGTCAGATGTTCGCATACATGGAATTATTACCGACGGTGGAAGTGCTGCCAATATTGTTCCTGATTATGCAAAAGCTCAATTTTATGTGCGTTCAGCGAAGCGTTCGGATTTGACGCCGATCTTAGAAAAGGTGAAGAATTGCGCAAAAGGAGCAGCATTAGCAACAGGTGCTCGATTAGAATCTTCCTTTTATGAATTTTCATATGATGACATGAATACGAATGATGCTTTGTCTAAACTGTATACAGCAAATACGCTAGATCTTGGTGTAAGTAAGGTGCAAATAAAAAAGGAGGAGGATGGAGGTTCCCTAGATATGGGTAACGTTAGTCAAGTTGTCCCGTCTATTCATCCTTATGTGAAAATTGCAGATAACGGCTGTGATTATCATACTCATGAATTTAGAGAAGCCGCACTTAGTGAAGAAGGATTTGAAGGGTTAATCCTTGGAGCAAAATCCATGGCATTAACTGGATATGATCTTTTAACAAAACCAGAGCTTCTAAACGAAATTAAAGCTGAATTTAAATCATGGAAAAAGCAACAGTGATAGATGGTAAAAAATCCCGGTGAATGATCGTTCTCCGGGATTTTCCTATGAATTAGATCTGTTTATATTTTGAAAATCTCTTTTCAAAATAGTTTTGAGGAATCGTTAAGATTGTGCACAGTCCCCAATAAATAAAGGCGAGTAGGACATACATCGTAAAATAGTCATATTCACGTCCGCCAACAATTTTAGCCATCTGCATTAGTTCAGGCACCGTAATCATCGCTGCAAGAGAAGTGGCCTTTACTAAATCTAAAAACACATTAAAAAGAGGAGGCGTGGCAACAAGTGCACCTTGAGGGATAATGATCCGTCTTAGTGTTTGCCAATACGTAAATCCGAGTGTTCGACTTGCTTCCCACTGTCCGCGATCAATGGAAGCAATGGCAGAGCGGTTAATCTCTGCTGTATAACCAGCTACATTCATGGTAAAACCAATAAGAGCAGCTGTCACTGCACTAAATTGAATGCCTATTGCAGGTAGCCCTTGGTAAAGTAAAAAGAGCATAACAAGAATAGGTACACCTCTAATAAATGAAATATAAAGTCGGGCTTGCAACTTAAGAAAATAGATGAGGCGTTTCTGGCCAGTCCAATAAACAAACCAAGAACTAAACCAATCCCCATGCTAACAAAGGCTATTAGCATCGTGTAACCTAGCCCTCGTAACACATATGGAATAGAGCGTATGGCAAGATCCAGATCAAACATAACGTTTCTCCCTTTTATTGTTCCTCAATCTCTACATCTGGCTCTTGTGAGACATCAGCTCCACCAAAAAATTGTTGAGAAAGTTCTGTAATGGTTCCGTCCTCAAGCATTTCGTTAATTGCGCTGTTGATTTGTTCCTGTAATTCCGTTTCATCTTTTTTCATAATGATCCCTTGAATACTAGGGAAATAAGCTAAAGTAGGATGTACAACGACATCAATTTCAGGTAGAGCTTCTACAGCTAAACTTTGAAGGTAGTAGTCATTTAATATGACATCCAATCGACCGTTCTCCACATCTCGTAAGTAGGTATCATTTGTGACATTGTCATAAATAACTTCTTCCGCACCATGATCTACACCAATTTGCATGTAAATAGTTGTCGCGGCACCACCTGCTTTTTTTCCTTCAAGATCATCAAGCGTCTCGATGCCTGATAAGTCGTCTGAGCGAACAATAGCCGATCCGTAAGAATGCTTATAAGGATCAGAGAATGAGAATTTTTCTTCTCGGTCTTCTGTGATATCTATATCATTGGCGGCAATGTCTACACGCCCATTATTAACGGCTGTTAAGATATTGTCGATTCCCATTTCACTGAACTCAATGTCGAGATCTAGGCGATTAGCAGCTTCACGAAGAATTTCAACTTCAAATCCAGTTAGCTCATCACTGTCATCCGCGTGATATGAAGTAGGATATAGTGTACCTGACGTTGCGGCTACAATTTTCCCTTCTTCTTGTACCTTATCCCATACAGACTCAGTTGACTCATCAGCAGATTCAGATCCACTTGAGCACGCTCCGAGAACTCCAATTAATGCAGCGCCAACAATAAAACTAGCACTAGTAGATATACGCTTATTCTTTAACAATTCCAACATACAACGTTCCCCCGTAAATGTAGTAAGAGTAATGTCTCCTTAGTGATTATGTCATGAATGAGACTGTATATCAATTGAATGAGAGCAAAATTGATCGAAATGTAGGAGGGATTTTCGTTATGTTTAAGAGAGGAACATAGAACTCGCTCAATTTAGAATCGTAGTGCTAAAACATGCAGAAAGCTATATATCGTTACGATAGATAAATCTGCATTATTTGACTAAAAGTTCGTAAACCTCATAAACTAGAGAAGTCTGCAAAGATTAAACTATTCCTACTTGACAGATATGATTAACGGGACTAAACTGACTAAGCCTATCGAAATTATTTAAGGAGTGAACAACGTTGGATATTTTATATGTTATCATTATTTTAGCTATTCTTTTGGGGTTTGTTGGACTATTGTTTTATATGCAGAAAAAGCATATTTCTTTTTCAAAGCGAGTATTTACAGGATTAGGACTCGGGATTGTATTTGGTTTAGCCCTACAATTTCTATTTGAACCAGATTCATTTGTTATTGAAACATCAGCAGATTGGATGAGTATTATTGGCTCAGGTTATGTTAGATTCCTACAGATGATTGTTATGCCATTAGTATTCATCTCCATCCTATCGGCATTTACTCGATTAACCTTTACGAGTAATCTAGGGAAAATTGCTGCTTTAATTCTTGGTACGTTAATTGCAACGACAGCAATCGCTGCTGCAATTGGGATCACATCTGCATCTATTTTTGATCTGAACGCGGATCAAATTACGCAAGGTGAAGCAGAAACATCAAGAGGTTCTTCTTTAGAAGAAACGTCTGCTGGAATTCAAGCAGATACATTACCACAACAAATTATTGAATTGATCCCATCGAATCCATTTTTGGATTTCACGGGACAACGTGCAACGTCAACAATTGCTGTAGTTATTTTTGCCGCTTTTCTTGGCTTAGCGTATTTGGGAATTAAACGTAAGCAGCCTGAACAGGCAGAGCATTTTGCTAAAATCACAGAAACGATTTACAGCATTGTTATGCGTGTGGTTACACTGATTCTTCGTCTAACTCCTTATGGGGTGTTGGCTATTATGACACGAACGGTTGCCACAAGTGACCTCAACGCTATCATAAGTCTCGGTGAGTTTGTAGCTGCTTCGTATGTAGCATTAATTGCGATGTTTATCGTTCATCTATTAATTTTAACGTTTATTGGATTAAGTCCTGTAACGTACCTAAGAAAAGCATTCCCTGTTCTTGCTTTTGCCTTTACATCAAGAACAAGTGCTGGAGCACTACCAATGAACATCCAAACCCAAAAGCAATTAGGTGTACCTGAAGGTGTGGCTAACTTTGCTGGTTCGTTTGGACTGTCCATCGGTCAAAACGGTTGTGCAGGAATTTATCCAGCGATGCTTGCTGTAATGATTGCACCAACTGTTGGAATTAACCCATTAGATCCAGGATTTCTATTCTTCTTGATCTTTGTTGTAGCAATTAGTTCGTTTGGTGTAGCAGGAGTTGGTGGAGGAGCGACCTTTGCGGCTATTCTTGTTTTATCCGCACTGGATCTCCCAATTGCTCTTGCAGGTGTCTTAATCTCTGTTGAGCCACTAATTGATATGGGTCGTACTGCCTTAAATGTAAGTGGAAGTATGGTCTCAGGTTTATTTACAAGTAAGGTAACCAAACAAATTGATCAAACGGTATATAATGATCCAAATAAGCGTATTGATACACAAGAGCTTGAAGCATAATATTGATTCATTTGGAACTCTAGTCACTTTTGGTGGCTAGAGTTTTTTGTATATATAGATTTGCGTCATGATTTGTACCTTCTGCATATACTAACGTATCAAGGATCAGTAGAAGGAGCGAATGGTGGATGGAGCTGAGAACGTTTTATAATCTCCAAGAGAAAGAGATGACTTTTGAACAAGTATTTGAGCGAATAAAAATGTACATGGCACAGCAGCCTATTGGTCATTATAAATTGATGCTAGGTACCGATTCGCAGGTTCATCCACAGCAAACACGGTTTATTACTGGTATTGTTATTCAACGTCTTGGTCAAGGGGTATGGGCCTGTGCCACTAAAACGATTGTAAAGCGTAAAATGAATCATCTACATGAACGAATCTCCTTTGAAACCTCATTAACTGAAGAAATCGCAACTCTATTCACCGAGAATCACAAAAACGAATTAATCCACATCATTCTTCCTCATATATACGACGGTGCTACATTTTCCATTGAAGGTCATATTGATATTGGTGCCGGTCAAAAAAACCGCACAAGAGAATTTGTTCGAGAGATGACGGGACGAATTGAGTCATCAGGTCTTGAGCCAAAGATTAAGCCTGACTCCTTTGTGGCTAGTTGCTACGCCAATCGATACACCAAATAAATGAATCTGTTTAGTACAGGTCACTGGACAGCGGGTGCGTACTCACGTAGACTAACGATTGATTAGAGAGAACGTGGTTTGAAGGAGAGTAAGAGATATGGTACAAAACCCAACAGGGAAAGAACGAATTGCTTTAGCTTTTTTACTTAGTATGCTTGCTGTACTAGGCCCGCTTAATATTGACATGTATTTACCTAGTTTTCCAGACATAGCGGAGGATCTGGGTGCACGAGAATCCCTAGTGCAGTTGAGTTTAACGGCTTGTTTGTTTGGTCTTGCTGTGGGACAAGTAGTGGTTGGACCTATTAGTGACGCAAAAGGTAGGTTAAAACCTTTAATCATATCAGTGTTGCTATTTGCACTAGCCTCTTTACTCTGTGCACTTGCCCCAAATATTACGTGGCTTATAATAGGACGCTTCCTCCAAGGACTAACAGCTGCAGGAGGTGTTGTTGTATCACGAGCGATCGTGAGGGATGTATTTAGTGGAGCGGAACTGACAAAATTCTTTGCACTGCTTATGGTGATTAATGCCGTAGCTCCGCTTGCTGCACCAATTGTAGGAGGAGCAATTCTGTGGTTACCTTTTACCAATTGGAGTACAATTTTTTACTTCTTATCAATTGTAGGACTTGCTATTGTTGGTATGGTGATGTGGAAGTTAAAGGAGAGTCATCCACCTGAGCGTCGAACACCAAGCTCACTCCCCTTTACGTTAAAAACCTTTGGTGAACTATTTAGAGATAAATCCTTTATTGGTTATGCCTTAACACTAGGGTTTGCTCATGGTGGTAGCTTTGCTTATGTATCGGGAACACCATTTGTATACCAAGGCATTTATGGAGTATCACCACAAGCTTTTAGTATACTGTTTGGGATAAATGGACTCGCTATTATCGGGGGGACGTGGCTTGTAGGGAGATTTGTAGGTAGGATTTCAGAGCAGGCGTTTTTAAGAAGTGGTGTCATTCTTGCAACCGCCGCAACCGCGTTTCTATTAGTTATGACAATATTAGAGGCTCCACTTGCTCTCATTGTTATACCTATTTTCATCTACATGACGAGTATGGGGATGATCCTAACAACATCTTATACGTTGGGTATTAAGAAGCAAGCTCACCGAGCAGGAAGTGCGAGTGCACTGTTAGGACTGTTTCCACTTTTAATTGGGGCAATGGTGGCACCGCTTGTTGGATTAGCAGAAGCATCAGCTGTTCCAATGGGATTGATTTTATTTAGCACTTGCTTAATTGCGCTTGGTTGTTTTTACTTCATTGCGAAAAAAGGTGACCAAGAAGACTCTATTGCACAAAGATGATTTGAAAATTGCAGAGAGGTAAGTAGAGGTGTATGCTTTAAAAGAGAGAGATTTTGTTAAGAAGAATTAGGAGGCGCTTCCGATCGACACATCAAATGATATTAAACTACACCTCATTCGTCATGGTCAAACCATTTTCAACTTTCAAGATAAGGTACAAGGATGGTCTGATACGCCACTAACTGTAAAAGGGCGTACGGTAGCCGCTCGTCTAGGGCGCGGATTAAAGGCAAGAAGTATCGACGCCATCTATTCAAGTGACAGCGGTCGTGCAATTGAAACGGCAACATTGATTCGCGAACATAGCGAAAAGACAGACCTTTCCTTAAAAACAGTAAAAGGACTCCGAGAAATGTATTTTGGAACCTATGAAGGTGGACCTAACCCTGTTTTATGGAATGAAGTGAGAGAAAAAATAGTTCAGAGATACGACAAGGATGGCATCACACGTTCTGACGCTGGCATTGATGAAATATGCCAAACTGTTTCATTACTTGATCCAGAGGCCGAAGATTGGGATACCTATACAAAAAGGTTACTTGATTCCCTTCAAGCCATCGTAGATGACGCTGCAAAGAACGGTCATAAGGATGTATACATCGTTTCACACGGTCTAAGTATCCGTGTCATCCTTCATGTACTAAAATATGATAGCGGCTATCTAAAAATAGAAAACACTAGTATATCTGAGCTCATTTATAAAGCAGGAGCCTTCTCAGCATTCGGTTCTATTAACAATACTGACCTTTTAGTAGAAGAGGAAATAATAACAGAGTAAACGTTAGAAAAAAGCCACTCAGAAATCGTTTCTGAGTGGCTTTTTGAGGTTGGCTTTTGGATTACAATTTCTCAATAAACTCCACCTTGAATTCTCCAACCTCACCCTCGTGATATAAATTGGTTATAGACGTTGAGTACGTGTGAATTGTCGCTTGAAATGACAGTTTTTTTGAAGGAAAGGTAATAAGAAAATCATTTTTGTACAGCAACACGGCAATGTCATGGTATTGTTCGTGTGTCACATCAAAAATAACGCCAATGATTTTTGCGTGCCCTTTTTCATCTTCCCAACATTGCTTCGCTATAACTTGCGTATCATTTATAGTAATAGGTATTTGCTCAGACAAAGTAAGTGCCTCCTTTTTGTCAATCAAATAATCAAGTATAGTGAAAGAGTACCTCAAAAATACCAAGGGGGAATTAAACGACTTGTCTTAACCTGTATGGAAAGATGTAGATACGTATGTTGAAGACAAAATCTTATCCAAAGGATGCCATTTTAGAAGCCAACTGAACAGAAATCGGTGTCAATTGTCCATCATGCCTGCAACTTAGCATGCAACGTACACAAGGAAAGTCTGGATATGTGATACGTGCGGTAAAACTTCAAAGAATGCTCACTTCCAAAGCTTAGAGGATTATTTTCTTTTAATAGAGCCCACAATCACAAATCGTAGCTTACGACATTTTTTAAAAATAGAATCTCCACAGCTTGCTCACTCCCTTTTGTCATCTAACTGTCCTTCTTTTACCGGCACCTACAAAAACCGCACCTACACCATCCCATATCCTCTTCTCCCTTAACAAAGCACAAAAAAACCGCAAGAGCTCAGCTCTCACGGCATTTTAAACCTACTCTTTACCAGAAGAAAAAAGCACCTGCTAGCGCAAGGCCTGCGATTGCACCTTAAAACTGCAAATGGTACGACAGTGTTGGATCCGTAACCACCGTAGTAGCCATATCCGCCTCCATATCCGTAACCACGTCCACCGTTACCGTTACGTCCCATGTCTACATAAACGTGTCTGTCATCTACTTCTACTACTCGTCCGTAATAGCTTTGACCATTCTTATGCTGAATGTTAACGTATCTGCCTTTATAGTTGCAGCATTGTTGGTATAGTGATGATCCCATATTTCCCCTCCTCATTATCAGCGTTCATGAGTAGCATATGGGACTTATAGCTTAATGGTATACGCACATCTCCTCCTGCATATACCTATTTCTTGTCCATTTCATCTATATAGTACAACTGATCCCCACGTACACTGCAATAAGAGATCCGTTTGATGTCTCTGTAACCGAGGTCTTTAATTTGCCTACGTAACCAAAATTCATTTTGTTTCAGTTGCTCTAGCTGTGAATATTGAATTTCACCATCCATGATAACTGGTAAAGGCATTGGTTCAGGAGTTACGGTTTCTTTTAATTCTACAGTCGTTTGCTTTCGTATTCGTTTGATCATATATATAAAAAGTATGCTGATGAGGCTTAGTAGGATAATCAGGATACTATTTTGCTGTGTATTTAAGAGTGGGCCGGACATTAAAATGAATACAGTGAAGCTGAGGACTAACAGGGGGTGTTTTATGGTTTCGACTTGCAATCAGTTGAAATAAGCTAAGTGTGCCAAATATAGCAATAGCTCTTGCTAGTTCATGAATCATCATAATCCGCCTCCTCTTGCTCCTAATGTCCCCCACTTTACTTAAAAGCATGTGATGAAGCATCTTCCAAAAACATATTTTACATAAAATCATTCTAAGCTTGGTCAAGCCTGAATATAGTTGTACCAATAGGCTATGTAGCAAAGGGAGGCTCTCAAATGAATGATCGTCCATTTATTCCGGCGGTTTTTAGTGGGTTAGTTGTCATTATGGCAGGAGCAATCTTGGCCAGTTTGTTGTTAGCAAGCTTTTTAAGTCTGACAAGCTATACGGAACACTCAATAAAATGGTTAATCACATTTTTAGCTTTTTTCTGCTTGTTCATTGGTGGATTTGTATCAGGAGCGAAGGCAAAAACAAAGGGCTGGCTAGCAGGAGGTTTAACCGCCATTCTATTTAGCCTTGTTGCTTATTTAATCTCAACGTTAGGTTATGATGTTGCCTTCACAAGTTCTCAGTTTATGCTACATGGCGGCTATCTACTCACAGGCGCAGTTGGTGGGATGATCGGGGTTAACCTCATGAAATCATAACTAGAAAAAAGCACAAACCAGATCTTATCCGGTTTGTGCTTTTTCTTATTACTAGTCTCTAACGATATCACGAACTGAAGCGCGGTCAAATGTAAGCTTACGGTTGTCATTCACTAGAAGAATAACCGTATCCTCATCAATCGCATCAATCGTACCGTGAAGCCCTCCGATTGTCACAATCTTATCTCCACGTTGCAATGAGCTATGCATTTCACGTACTTGTTTCTGACGTTTTTGTTGTGGTCTAATTAAAAAGAAATAGAAGACAACAATCATCAGAACTATGGATAGTAGTGGTGCTAGTTCCATTTATAATTCCCCCTTTCTGGTGTACCAGATTGTCAGCTTGCATCGCTCTCATCAAAAGTCGATATGGCTATCATCTGTTTCACAAATTTACAATTAGAAGTTTTTAGCATTCGCCTTATTGAAACCATACTGCTCAAAAAATTCTTCTTTAAAGTCGAGCAACCTGTCCTCCATAATTGCCTGGCGAACGTCCACCATTAAGTTTAACAGGAAATGTAGATTATGATAAGTAGTAAGTCTAAATCCGAACGTTTCTTCACATTTGATTAGGTGGCGGATGTAAGCCCTTGAATAATTCTGACATACATGGCAGTCACAATTCTCATCAAGTGGTCCAAAATCGCGCGCATACTTAGCATTACGCACGACAAGACGTCCATTACTTGTCATACATGTCCCATTTCTAGCAATTCTTGTAGGCAACACGCAGTCAAACATATCAATTCCCCTTATAGCACCATCAATAAGTGAATCTGGAGAACCAACTCCCATTAAATAACGTGGCTTATCAAATGGCAGGAGTGGCGTTGTGAATTCTAATGCTCTATTCATCACATCTTTAGGTTCTCCCACGGATAAACCGCCAATTGCATAACCTGGAAAGTCTAATGAAACAAGGTCACGAGCACTTTGCTTACGTAAATCTTCGTACTCTCCACCTTGAACAATACCGAAGAGGCCTTGATCCTGCGGACGAGCGTGAGCTTCTAAGCACCGCTCTGCCCAACGACTTGTGCGTTCTACGGATTTTTTCATGTAGTCATGCTCAGCTTGGAATGGAGGGCATTCATCAAAAGCCATCATAATATCTGAACCGAGTGCATTTTGAATTTCCATTGCACCTTCAGGCTTTAGAAAAAGCTTTGCTCCATTAAGATGATTGCGGAATTCTACGCCTTCTTCTGTAATCTTACGCAAATTACTCAAACTAAATACCTGAAAGCCGCCAGAATCTGTTAAAATCGGACGATCCCAGTTCATAAACTTGTGTAGGCCACCTGCTTCACGAATAATCTCATGTCCAGGACGAAGCCATAAATGATACGTATTACTTAAAATAATTTGAGCATCCATACGATGAAGATCTTCAGGACTCATCGTTTTGACCGTAGCCAACGTTCCAACGGGCATAAACATTGGTGTCTCAAATGTCCCGTGTGGTGTATGGACTCGGCCAAGTCTAGCTCCTGATTGCTTACATGTTTTGATGTGTTCATACCTAATAGCAGACATACTCATATCCCTTTCTTGTTACTTAATCAGCATAGCATCGCCAAAGCTGAAAAAGCGATAATTCTCTTGTACCGCATGTGCATACGCGCGTAAAATGGCTTCTCGTCCACCTAACGCACTTACTAGCATCACAAGGGTTGACTTGGGTAAATGAAAATTTGTAATTAAAGCATCAACGGCTTTGAATGTGTAACCTGGATAGATGAAAATATCTGTCCAGCCTGATGCCTCTGTAAATGTCTCTTGAGCCGTAGCAATCGTTTCAAGCGTACGCGCAGAGGTTGTTCCAACTGCAACGATTCGCCCATGACGCTCACGAGTTTCTTGCAGGATCGCTGCTGTTTCAGCACTCATTTGATAAAATTCTGAATGCATCTGGTGTGTTTCAATTGTATCAACACTCACAGGACGGAATGTACCTAACCCAACATGAAGCGTGATTGGTGCGATTTGTACACCCTTCTCTTTTAAACGAGTGAGCAATTCCTCAGTAAAATGCAACCCGGCCGTTGGCGCTGCAGCGGAGCCAACATGTTTGGAATAAACCGTTTGATAGCGTTCACGGTCATCAAGTGTCTCCTTAATATAAGGAGGCAGGGGCATTTCACCTAACTGATCAAGCACTTCATGAAAAATACCGCTATAACTCATTTCAAAGTCGCGCCCACCTTGCTCGCCTTCCGCTACACATGTTGCTTTTAACAAACCGCCACCAAATTCAACCACCGTGCCAACCTTCACACGCTTAGCTGGTTTAGCTAAAGTCTCCCAAGCGGTCACCTTCTATTTGTTTCAAAAGTAAAAGCTCAATTGCGGCTCCCGTATCCTGCTTTTCACCGTGTAATCTCGCAGGCATCACACGAGTGTCATTAATGACCAAACAATCTCCAGCACTTAGCTCATCTTCAATCGAGGAAAAAAATCGATCTTCTGTTTCTCCCGTTTGCTTATCTAGCACAAGCAAACGAGACGCCGTTCGATCAAGAAGCGGCGTCTGCGCAATTAATTTTTCTGGTAGGTCAAAATCAAAATCTTCTACGTTCATATCTATACGTCACCTTTTTTTGTTGTCATACGTAAGTCCTTCATAAGAATAACGGACTTATCCCTTCAAATCAAGCACTCAGCGTCGAAATAATAAGAGAAGCAAACTGAGTACCACACTTACAATAATCGAAGTCATCAACGGAAAATAAAACGTCATATTTTCTCGTTTAATCACAATATCTCCGGGCAAGCGTCCAATTGGCAAAAATCTGCCGCCAAAATGCCATAACAAACCAACTACAATCAAGACCAATCCGCCGATAATCAGCAGCTTTGGAATATCGCTCATGATTCTGGCACCTCTAGTTTAAAGTGTTCATAACAAGCGTGTGTCACTACACGTCCTCTTGGAGTACGCTGTATAAAACCGATTTGTAAGAGATACGGCTCATATAAGTCCTCGATTGTCTCTGATTCCTCGCCAATAGTCGCCGCAATCGTATCCAACCCAACAGGACCACCACGGAATTTTTCGATCATTCCTCGTAATAGCTTGTCATCAATATGATCAAGACCAAGTCGATCTACCTGCAATCTTTCTAAAGCACCTGCTGCTAACTTATATGTGATGACCCCTTCACCCTCTACCTGCGCAAAGTCACGAACACGTTTTAACAATCGGTTTGCAATACGTGGTGTGCCTCTTGCTCGTCTAGACAACTCTTCCGCTGCACCCTCTTCAAGCTCTGTTACAAAAATATCTGCTGTGCGTCTTATGATGTCTGCAAGCTCTTGCTCATTGTAGTACTCCAAACGCTCTACCACACCAAATCGATCACGGAGTGGTGCTGAGATCATTCCAGCTCTCGTTGTAGCGCCAACCAATGTAAATGGAGGTAAATCCAAACGAACGGATCGCGCTGTTGGCCCCTGACCAATGACTATATCTAAGCAAAAATCCTCCATCGCTGGATACAATACCTCTTCAACCGAGCGATTTAAACGATGTATTTCATCAATAAATAGGACATCTCCTGGCTCCAACGCAGTCAGAATTGCAGCCAAATCACCAGGTCGCTCAATAGCCGGTCCCGACGTAGTCCGCATTTGCACACCCATTTCCGAGGCAATAATTGCCGACAACGTTGTTTTTCCGAGACCTGGAGGACCATGTAACAAGACATGATCAAGGCTTTCTTCGCGCATCTTAGCAGCTTGAATATACACTTCTAAATTACGTTTCACCTTTTCTTGCCCAATATATTGTGTAAAACTTAACGGGCGAATCCCACTTTCAATTGAATCCTCCATTGGCTGGCTCTCTGCTGAAACCAAACGCTCTTCCATGTGATAACCGCCTTTCCTTAACGCTTAAGCAGAAGCTGAAGCGCCTTCTTAATGTAGCCATCAATCTCAAGCGTCTCTTCTTCAAGTTTTGGACGAACTTTCTTTAATTCCTTTTCTACATAGCCAAGTGCACGTAAAGCTTCAAATGCCTCTTCTAATGCGTCCGTTTTCGGCTCTTCATAAGGAGCAAATAAAGTTGGTTCTGCTGATAGTACGCCTTCCCCTGCAAAATCAGTCAGTTTACCCTTCAGATCCAAAATAATTTGTCGCGCTGTTTTTTTACCGACTCCAGGAAAACGAGTCAATAGTGCTTCATCCTCTTGTTCAATTGCCGCCACCACGTGTTCAGGCTGCCCAGATGCACAAATAGCAAGCGCACCTTTTGGTCCAATCCCTGAGACATTTAACAGCTTTTCAAATAAAGCTCGATCCTTACGTGTTGGAAAACCAAATAATCGGATTTGATCTTCTCTCACATAATGATGCGTAAAGATTTGAATATCCTTATGTACCTCATGCTGGTAAATATACGGATTTGGACAGAATATCTGATATCCTAACCCGTGATGGTCTACCACTACATATTGAGTATCAATGGTTTCAAGCGTTCCTTTAACATAATCTATCAAAAGTCTAACCTCTCTTATGCGAACATTTATTTCTATTTTAGCACATCAATCGAGCGCGGTCACACCGGAATCATGTGTAAAGCCTTCTAAATCAGGGTATGGTAGCTTATGGTTAAAAAGGAAGGAGAATGTAGTATGTTCAAACGTGATCAAGCAAACGCCTTAATGACCCTTCAGCCTAAAGAACGATACTACCGCAGTCTGATTTTTGTACCTTTTGTCCTTTTGTTTATTGTTCTTATGTTTGTGATTCCCGGTGGCAATTGGCCTCTTCCAGTCAAAATCATCATTTCCGCGCTATTCATTATCTTAGTTACTTGGCGCCTTATCATTAATTATAGGAGGGCTAGAGAGCAGATTGAACTTGAGAAAATAGATCAACAAAGATAGAACAATAAAAAAAGGCGTCCACACTGGGACGTCTACATACTCTTTAGCTCGTTCTTCTTTTTATGGTTTCCCTCTACCTGTGTCGACTTTCCCTGTTGTGGTGTATTCAATAACTGGTTTGCCTACCGCAGCCTGTGTTTGATGAGAGAATCCTGATGAAATACTGATTAACACAATGGCCACACTTAGTGTGATCATCGATTTTCTTATTGCTAATCACTCCCCAAAGTAAATTGAAGAACATTCATTTCACGAGCTATTTTCATATAATTCAACGCAAGTTTGTAATTTCCTTCTTTTTCATAAAAATTTGAAATTTCTTCGCAGACCTCTGCTGTATCAAAATACAGTTCATCATCTTTTAGCATTTGAATGCCTTGATCCACTTTCAATTGGTCAGGATTCACATGAAGATGCCTGCAAATTAAGCATCTAGCCTGATATTCAATGTTGCCACGTTCAACAGCTAACTGTTCAGCCTCAACTAGCAACGACAGTGCCCCAGGCTCTCCAAGTCTCAGCTTGATAAAAGACAGATCTGCTTTTGTTTTTAATGCGATGACAGAGCTTTTATGTTCTGGAATCGCAAGCGCCAACTCCATATATTCTTTTGCTTCTTCTTGTAAGTTTTGTCGTAGTCTATTTAAACCGATTCCTCTAAGGATTAATGCATGAGCAAACGGAATATCTACGGACTCTCTCCGAATGCGTTGATACCTAGTTTCAGCTTCATCAAATCGATTAATTTCCGTATCAATTGCCGCTAAAACAAGTTCAGCATACAAGACTTTCTCGCGATAGGACTCGTCCATTTTAAAGATATTTAACGCCAGTTCCAAATAAGAAACAGCAAATGTGTATTGATTAATGTGATAATACCCTTCTGCAATACGTTGATAAAACTCCGCACGTTCATAATCATCCGTTACATGCTCAAGTAAGTTTTCAGCTCTAACATAAAGTCTAATCGCAGCTTTAAATCTACTTTTGTGAAATTCATTTTGACCGTTCATAAAATAATAAAGAAACTCTAAAAAGGGGTCGGTTTGATCCATTATCACGACTGGAGGACCTTCAACGTGATTTACTGATTCTTGTAACAGCAACTGATGTCTAAACTCAAGCAATGAATAATAGGCCAAAACCTTGTCACTCTGCTCCATGTCCGATAGTAGCATTGAAATTTCTTGCTTTATTACAGTCGATTTCTCTATATCTCTAGCAATCATCAATTTATACCATTCTGCACATCTTGCCCCAACTTCAGCAGCTGAAATTGCTGTTCTCAAACAACCACCTCCCTATATCTATTATACCGGTAAAATTTTCATGCTGACAATCACTAAGAACTGGAAATGGGTTGTTTTTTTTTGAAAACTGAATAGAAAAATAGAGTGCCCATTCATTAAGCACTCTACCTCTTTTTATTTTTAAACAAAAACACTCAAAAGCAGTACAAACACTAATCCACAAACAGATATAATCGTTTCAAGTGCCGTCCAAGTATAAAACGTTTCTTTGACGGTTAATCCAAATGACTCTTTGACAATCCAGAATCCTGTGTCATTCACATGAGAGGCAATGACACTACCTGCTCCAGTTGCAAGCACCATTAGCGCGAGATTGACATCTGATCCACCCATAAGCGGAATTACAAGGCCTGCCGTAGTAAGGGCTGCTACTGTTGCCGAGCCTTGAGCTACTCTCATTAAAGCAGCTATTAACCAAGCTAAGAACAGTGGTGAAAGAGAGCTTCCTTCAAAAATCTGCGCAACGTAATCCCCTACGCCACCAACAATAAGCACTTCTTTTAAAGAACCACTAATCCCTAAAATTAATAGAATCATACTGATTGCTTTCACAGACGTTTCTGCAGACTTCATCAGTTGAGACATTGTCCGTTTTTGTGAAATACCCATCGTATACAAGGCTACTAACAATGAGATAAACATAGTGGTTGTCGGTTGACCAATAAAGGCCATAAAATCAAACGCTGCATTACCGGATACACCGGTTGTTTCCTGCAGTAGATTTGTAATCGTTGCGATTCCCATTAATAGGACTGGGAACAATGCTGTTAGTGCACTTTTAAAAAATCCTGGTGTTTCTTCAATTAGCATCTGCTCTGCATCACCAATTGATGCCATTGCACTTGTATTAATTTTCTCAAATGCCTCAGGAACGAGCTTCCGTGCATATTTTGTAAATAAAGGTCCTGCGATGATAACGGTCGGAATTGAAATAATGAATCCGTATACAAGAACCATCCCAATGTCGGCACCGTATTCCCCGGCAATTACAGTTGGTCCTGGATGTGGTGGCAAAAAGGCATGTGTTACTGATAAAGCCGTTGCCATCGGTAATCCTAAATATAGAAAGGAGACATTCACCTGTTTTGCGATTTGATACACAATTGGAATTAAGAGAACAAGTCCCACTTCAAAAAATAACGCAATCCCTAATATAAAGGCAGTAAGAACTACAGCCCATTGAATCTTCTTCTCTCCAAAAATATCAATTAGCGTAACAGAAATACGTTGGGCTCCCCCACCGTCAGCAATTAATTTACCCAAAATAGCTCCGAAACCAAAAATCAGTCCGACACTACCAAGCGTACCTCCCATACCCGTTTCAATCGCGGCAACGATCTCAGTTAACGGAATTCCTAATGCCACTGCGAGTAAAAACGATACAATAGCCAACGAAAGAAACGTATTGATTTTTAATTTCATGATCAATAATAGTAATAATGCTACTCCTAATGCCGTAATGATTAAAGGCATTTCCTCCACTCCCTTTTAACACCCAAAATTATTTCTATCTTTCTGGATATACAATCACTTTGATACTCTTATCCTTTTGACTCAAAGCATGGTGAAATGCTTCTTGCACTTCACTCATTGCATAAAAATCAGTTAATAGTTTACTAGCTGAATCTTGATCTTGACTTAATAACTCTATAGCCTGTTCAAATGTGTTTCGATATCGATAAATGGGTAGGTAACTGACTTCTTTTTGAATCATTTTTAATAAAGGCATAGCTGAACTAGACTTTGCCTGGAAACCCAATTCCACCTATCTTTCCCCCACGCTTCAAAAGCCTTACAGCCCACTCTAGCGCTTCATCTTTTCCTGTCGTATCTATCACACAGTCATAGCCTCCGAGCATTTCAGCATGATAATCTAACGAGTGAACCGCTTGATCCTCCCTAATTTGGATTCCATGAGTTGATCCTATTTGCTTAGCAATTTCCAAACGAAAAGGTTCAACGTCTGTAACCGAAATCGTTTTAGCTCCAAACCACTTTGCTGCTAGAATCATACATAATCCAACTGGCCCGATTCCCATGATAACGACGTGACTATTTGGTGCTAGCTGTAATTTTTGAGCAGCGTAGATCCCAACTGATAATGGTTCTGCAAGCGTTGCCACTTCATTTGATACGTGATCAGGTATTTTATATGTAAAGTGAGCAGGATGAGCAAGGTATTCCTTTAACACACCATCATTAGGTGGGGTAGAAAGAAATAACACGTCATTACACAAATTATACGTTCCTTTTTTACATGTGGGACACAATCCACAAGGAAGACCAGGCTCGATAACTACTCGGTCGTTTGGTTTAAGATTTTTAACGTTTTCGCCTACTTGTACAACCATACCAGCACACTCATGTCCCTGCACAAGTGGCTTACGAACAACTCGATCTCCAATCCTGCCATGTTCATAATAATGAAGATCTGATCCGCATATCCCAACTGCTTTCACCTTAATAAGTACGTCTTCAGGTCCAATTATAGGCTTGTCTCTCTCATTCAATTTAATCGAGCGAGGTGCCATCAAAACAGCTGCTTTCAAATATAGGTCCTCCCTTCCATTTGATTTCGCTTACATCTTTTTTAAAGCTATACCCCAAAAAACGAGAACAATAACGTCTAGTATTGTTCTCGTTTACATTTAGGCTAATATAAAATTCTTTACTTGAAAAGGTATGACCACAAACTATCACATCTTTACACAAAGCGATCTACTGCTCGCAAAACGGCAGCTACATACTTTGAGAACAGCTCATTTTTTGTTTCGCGCCTTCCAGGTGCCGTGAAGCGCTCAAACAACAATAGCCTTTGTTGGTAGCTTATCTCTAGCTGCACACCTTTTCCTCTTTGATTTTTATTCACAATATTTTCTGGATGAGATCCACCTATCTGGTGAGCAGCAATAGCCTCTTCCGCTTGGAATCCAGCAGCTAAGAGCTCTTCGGCAATAGCTGCACGAAGCTTATAGTCGAGTCCTCCTACGATCGTGTTCATCTCAGACCCACCTGAATAGCCATGATAAGAGATTGTATAAGAAGACGCCGCTACCAAGTCTAAACACTGTGGCTCATCAAAATGTACTGAAGTTATATGCAAATTAGCATTCCCAGAAGAACGAATGCCTTCGAAACAATAAAAAGAATCACGATCAGCAGCAGAATATTCAGCCAGTTCACTCGTTCCAGGTTCAATGCCGCCTCCATGAATCGCTTTGAACAGAATAGTAGACTGCTTAGTTTGATAGCGAATTTGATAATCTCTTCCTATCTCATTATCTCGTTTAAGTTCTTCAATATTTTGATAAAGGTCGTTCATCTAGATCCACTCCTTTATAGGAATCAATTACCCGTTCTCATACTGAATTATGATTTCTTTTATAGAAAGGAGGTTGGGATATTTTTGCTAGCCATTAAAACGAACAACATAATATCTAAGAATTTTAGAGAGTAAACAGAATAATGGCGTTACCAAGAAAAAAGGAGAAACCATTTCAACTAAACTCAAATCAAATGGAATAAATCTACCAACAATTGTTGCAACCATTATTAAAATAACAGGCCAAGCCCATTCTCCTAATGTAAGAGAAAGATAATGAAGAGGGCCAATAATCATGACTAATGGCAAATAAGAAAAAAGAAAAAACCAAATCATCGTTAAATTAAACTCCATACCTAAAGGTAAGTGTCCCTTTGATAAATAAGGATAAATAAGGACTGCTATAAGTGAAAACAATATACTCGTCAGAATTGTGGTAAGCCCCATATCAAACAGAAATCGATTCTCTTTCATCTAGTACCTCAAATGTATGGATTTTTTTAGTTCTGCGTATCTTCAATAAGAATTGTTCGTTATAATAGTAGAAATGAGCGTAGATTTATTAATGTCAGGAGAATTGTCATGAATACAACATTTGGTTTAGTGATTTTTTTAACAATTTATGCAGTAATCTCGTTTTACATAGGTTACAATGGTTGGAAATGGGGAAAGGCTGCACTAGCTCTAAAATGGAAAAAAACATATATTCTTGTTATCCTACTTTTATCTTCCGCATACATCCTCTCCATGTTTTTGTCGTCTAGAATCCTCCAATTAGTTGGTGGCTATTGGTTGGTCATCTTCGGATACTGTTGTATAATACTTCCAATTATAAATCTAGTATACTTTATCTCAAAGAGAAATGTGAAGTGGAAAATACGAAGTGGTTATGTCACCCTAGCTTTTTTTGCCTTTGTTTTAATTTATGGCTCTTATAATGCTTGGACTCCAACTGTACGAGACTATTCAATCGAAATAAATAACCCTGATAAAGAAATGCAAGGTGAGCAGATTAAGCTTCTAATTGCAGCGGATTTACACCTAGGCGAAGTAATTGGTGAACGTCACTTACAACGATTTGTAGAGGTGGTACAACAAGAGGAACCAGATTTAGTGTTGCTCTCAGGAGATATTATTGATAATAGCATCTCTCCTTATTTCGCAAATAATTTATCGGACACAATGAGTCAATTAGATGCTCCACTTGGCGTCTACGCCGTGCCAGGCAACCATGATTATTATGGAGGAGATCTCTATTTATTACGCGATGAATTCAAGGAGATCGGATTTAACTTTTTAATGGATGAAATCGAAACCGTTAACGATCAACTTACCATCATCGGACGAAACGACTACACAGACAAAGACAGACAATCAATTGAACAGTTAATGGACCAAGCCGACAACAATTTACCGGTGATCATGCTTGATCACCAACCAAGAGAAATTACTGAAGCCCAGCAAAGTGGAGTCGACCTCATCATCTCAGGACACACACACCGCGGGCAAGTTTTCCAAGCCAACCTCATTACTAGCGCACTGTATGAAAACGACTGGGGACACTTACAAAAAGACCAACTCCACTCCTTTACAACATCAGGTTTCGGATTCTGGGGACCCGCCCTACGCATCGGCAGCCGCTCCGAAGTCATGACCGTCACACTAAATTATTAAAAAAACGCATCTAGCACACGAGCTGTGTGAGAGATGCGTTTTTTTGCGGGTATGATGCGCACGTGGTGCTTGTTAGGTTTTGGTTTTGGCCTGTTAGGTGGATCCTTGGCCTGTTAGATCTTTGTTTTGGCTCGTTAGGTCGATCCTTGGCCTTTTAATTCCCTGCTTTGGCTCGTTAGGTGGTTTCTTGGCCTGCTAGTTCTCCGCTTTGGCTTATTAGGATGGCTCTTGGCCTGTTAGTTCCCTACTTTGGCTCGTTAGGTCGATCCTTGGCCTTTTAGTTTTCATTTTGGCTCGTTAGACTTGTTCTTGGCTTGTTAGATCTCCGATTTGGCTTGTTAGACTCGTTCTTGGCCTGTTAGTTCCCCGCTTTGGCTTGTTAGACTTCCTCTTGGCCTGTTAGGTCCCCGCTTTGGCTCGTTAGACAGCCTCTTGGCCTATTACTTCCCCGCTTTGACTTGTTACACTCGCTCTTGCCCCGCATCTAAGCCCTTCAATCCTCCGCCTTCAATAAAATTGACCAAAATAAAACATACACAGGATATATCAAAGTTACAGTAAGCATCGCCCCTGCCAAGGTTAATGCCATTACAGTACTTTGATTTAATGCTGCTAGAAGAAACGCCTGATTCGCTAAAATCAACATCATAAATGAACAATTCTTCAGCACAATACTTAATGTTCTACCTTTTTCATACATCAAGTGTTTGTTTGCTTCTGTTAAATTTATATAATTAAGATTCTCTGGTTTTCGAGTAATTAAATGAATAACTAACCAGAGAACAATCGCTCCTCCAGGCATAAGAAGTAATAATGCCTTACTCCCCCACTGTGTTGCTTCGTTGAGATGATTATATTGGATAGCTATTTCTGCTGGGAGCGTTGGCCAAAAATAAATGAGATAGCCTACATGAATAACAAACACAATGAAACCTAGACTTAACATTAACTTCCCCATCATCTATTGCACCTTCACCATCGTTCCGACTTTATTTACTACTAATCTCTTGAGAAAACGCTAAGACTTTTTTATACGTCTCGCTTTCTTCATATTGATCAAATATGCCACTCTCTTCACACCATTTATATGCTTTTTCCAAACCCTCTTTTAAAAGAATCTTCGGTAATGGCAAACCATATTCAAGAAGTTTACTGTTGTCCATTACATACGTTATGTCTCTAAAAGGAAAAAACTCTCCTACCGTGACATTCAATTCAGACATCCCTTTTTCAGTTATTCCACTAACAGGTACTTTTGTCCCTGCCACTTCATTTATTGTTTGAACAAGGGTTAGCCAATCCACCTGTTCTGCGTCCGTTAAGTTAAATGCTTCACCCACAACTAATTTGTTATCCATTGATTCAAGTAAAATCTGTACAACATCTTTAATATGAATAAATTGTACCTTTGCCTCACCTGAAACTGGGATCACAATGGGCAGAGATTTTACAGCTCTACTAAAAAGAAAGGATTCCCGCTTTAAGTTATTTCCTTCACCATAGATATAGGAAGGTCTAAAAGTCACATACGGAAATGCTGTCTCTTTATATAGATTCATAAGATAATCTTCAGCCAGCTTTTTATTAAAGCCATACTCTTTCCAGTTCTCGTTTCTACCTCTCTCATCAGATTCCTTCATGAGCTCGGTAGTTGGTTTATAAACAGCGCCAGAACTCACAAAGATATATCTCTTTAATGAGCTAGTATCTAGAGAATCCACCAGAATCTCAACATCTTCTTTTGTATAAGCAGATACATCAAATATGTAGTCATAATTCTTATTTTTAAAGATTGCTTTCATTTGCTCTTTGTTTTTTCGATCTGCAATAAGATGCTTGTGGTAACCGTCAAAATCGATCTCTCTTTGCCCTCTTGTGACAAAGTCTACTTCATATCCTTTTTTGATAAGTTCCAATAAAATAGCCCGACTTATAAATTCCGTTCCACCCATTACTAATACTTTATTCATAAAAATCCCCTGTCTACAATATCGTTTTTTTCAACTATAGTTCATCTTACCACTTCCCTACCTCACCACTCTATAGCAAGTACATGACTTCTATAGTAATATATATTTGGAAACAAAAAGACTGGGGTGTATGGAAAGTTAACAGCTATTATGAAGTGAATCATGGGGAGACGCAAAGCGATCTTCCATCAAGAGTTAAAACAGCTCAATTAAAACAACATAAAAAACGAAACAAAGCGTTAAATTTCATTAGATTTTTCCTTTTATTCTGCGTTGCAGTTGCCGTCAGTTATTATTCAAGTAAATTTTTCCCTCGCGAAAGCGGCACAGGTATCTACTTAATAGGTGTGTTTATAAGTTCAATTGTTACGATGGGATTTTGGTTTTTAGTCTTTTCATCCTTCCAAAAAAAATAACAAAGTGAACATGCTACATGTCCACTTTGTTATTCATTCCTTGCCTTACCAGCCTCGCTCGTACTGCGGTGGTGTATCCAGGTGATCTGTTTGATGGATAGCTTGTGCGGCACGTAGTGGCCAATAAGGATCGCGCAGTAATTCACGAGCTAACAGGATGATATCTGCGCGTCCATTACGAATATGATCATCTGCCTGCATGCCTTCAGTAATTAGCCCTACCGCTGCCGTAGCAATTCCTGCTTCACGACGAATTCTCTCTGCAAACTGAACCTGATAACCAGGCCCAACATCAATGGATGGATTCGGTGTGTTTCCACCAGAGCTGCAGTCAATTAAATCAACGCCCTCATCCTTCAATCGCTTAGAAAGCTCAACAGAATCTTCTATCGTCCATCCACCTTCTGCCCAATCCGTGCTTGAGATACGTACAGTAAATGGTAGATTCTCTGGCCACTCCTTACGCATAACACGAACCGTTTCCAAGCACAAAACGAATTCGATTTTCAAAACTACCACCATACTCATCTGTGCGAGTATTACTTAACGGCGAATAAAAGCTATGAGCCAAGTACCCATGAGCTGCATGAAATTCCATCCATTCAAAGCCTGCCTCTAAGCTACGAATTGTCGCCTGCCGGAATGCCTCCTGTACCTCATGAATGTCTTCAATAGGTAGCTCTTTCGGTGTACGATATGCTTCAGAAAAACCGATTGCACTAGGACCAACAACATCCAAGCCACCTTCTTGATCTGATACATCTACCCCATGATCAGGCTGCTTCCATGGTGCATAAGATGATGCTTTACGCCCAGCATGGGCTAGTTGGATGCCAGGCACAGCGCCTTGATCTTTAATAAATCGAGTAATAGGTTTAAATGCCTGCGTATGTTCATCCGTATATATGCCAAGATCCTCAGGAGAAATTCGGCCTTCTGGAACAACCGCACTTGCTTCAGCAATCACAAGACCCGCGCCACCTACTGCACGAGAACCTAAGTGAACCAAATGCCAGTCATTAGGTATGCCATCTACTGCACTATATTGACACATTGGGGATACCCCAATTCGATTTCGCAACGTGATTCCTTTAATTGTGAATGGTGAAAATAAATTAGCCATACGTTCCTCCCATATTTTATGATTACACGTATTTTACACTCGTAATCTAGCAAGTGTCGAAGATTCTGCTTGGTACTGACTCCATATTGGTTAGACAGTTAGAACGAAAATCATTCTGACCTGCACGTACCGTACCTTTCACCTTATTTCTCACCTACAATTATATATACTGGTTGATTTGCTATCTTCTTCTCAGGAAAAAACATCTCTTTTATTGTGAAGCCTGCTTTTATCATTTCAGTTTTCATCTCTATAGATTTCACTCTAGGTGCTTGGATTCCTTCTACATGTTCTAGTTCAATACAAACAAATAAACCATTGTTTTTTAGTACCTTATAGATTTCACTTAATGCTGTAGGGAGAGGTTGAACCTCGTGTAATGAAATTGAAGCTACTGCTTTATCAAAACTCTCACTCTCTAACGGAATATCTTTGAAGTCACCTACTCTTGTTTCTATGTTCTTGATATTTTTTTGATTGGCAACCTTTTCAAGATAGTGAAGAACATCTGAGTCAAAATCAAAAGCAACCACTGACTTCACGCGCTCGGCAATAGCAAGTGACATATAACCCGTTCCGGCTCCTACATCTAATACACGATCTTCTCGATTAAGCGATAAGTATGTACATACTTCATTAGCCTTTACCCTTTCAATGTTTTCTAAGTTATTAATTTTTCTTTCAAGTCTTTGGTTCATAATTATAACCCCCTATTAAAGATATAACGAGTCTATAATAACTATAATATATCCAACACGTATTGTAAAAGTTTTTAATTTCATTTAAATTGACCGAATACTAAAAACCAATATCAAGTTCGACATTGGTTTTAGTATTCTTCTATTAAATATTCAATTGTTTCGGCTGTTCTCTTTGATGCTTCTTCTCCTACTAGTTTTTGAACAATATAAAGAGCCATATTTATCCCTGATGAAACGCCTGCAGAAGTGATAACCTTGCCTTCATCAACATATTTTACGTCCTTTACAACTTCTGTATAAGGATAAGCTCTAGTCAATATACCTAACGCAGCACGATTGGTTGTAGCTCTTTTTCCTTTTAGCAAACCAGACTCTGCTAAAATGATAGCTCCTGTGCACACAGAAGCTATCATTGCATCATTATTTCGAGCAACCCACTCTACCACTTCTTTGATTTTAAGAACCGTTTGAATCGTTTTTAATGTCCCTCCAGGAACCAAGATCAGATCAAAGATGGGAGCCTTTTGAAAACAATAATCAGGTGTAATCATTAACCCGTGATTAGCTTTAATCGGCTTACCCTCTTGAGAGACCGTATACACTTTAAACGGTTTATTATCTAAGTAATTCGTCAATAGCTCCTTAACATCCTTTTTATGAAACGTTGTCATATTAAACACTTCATAAGGACCAACAAAATCTAATGCATCAACACCATCAAAAAGAAGAATACCTACGTGGTACGTTTTCATTTTATCAGCCTCCTAGTAGTTCCCATTATACCCGACCTGGGTATTAGAAACAGCAAAAAACCAATATCTAATCTGATATTGGTTAAATAGTAAGGTGTATAAACGAAGACATCAAATCACTCCTCATTCAGCTCTAAAGAATACCCCTTATAAATCTTACCCCAATCAATCGGTCTTTCCATTCTTCGTTCTGGCTCTTTTAGTGCAGAAAACCCGTACTGTTCATACAATGTGTGAGCATCATTTGTGCCGAGATTAAATCGAGTTCCACTTAACTGTGGATGCTCTGTTATAACCTCAAGCAACCACTTACTTAACCCTCGCCCCCGATAATCAGGCAAGATAAACACATCACATAACCAAGAAAAACGCACAAGATCAGAAATAACACGCGCGAATCCAACTAGCTTCGCCTCATTATTCGTTGGATCTTGATCATACACACCATAACAAAGAATCGAGTTATCTATTGCAGCTATCACAAGCTCCTTAGGCGTATCCTCTGCCCACCAGTAAGAATCTTTGGTTAGGAAGTTGTGAATGGCATCAATATCTAGATACTGTTTATCTGTGCTAATAGTGAAAGTTTTGTGAGTGTAGGTTAGGTTTTTCAAAGTAACTTACTCCGTTTCTAATCGTTTTTTTATTCTGTAGTTGATATTTCATTTATTTTAGCATAATTACCCAGTACTATTGGTGGTCAATGTACAAAAAAGAGAGAAAGCACTCTTCTCTCTTAATCATCAATTTTTATTTCAGAAAGCTTTTTATTCATTCCCCAATTCCTCCGCCAACCCAATCAAAATTCCTTCTGGCCCACGAATGTAGCAGAGTCGATATGAGTCCTGGTACTGAACTACTTCTCCAACGAGTTCGGCACCGTTTTTAGTGAGTCTGGATACCATTTCGTTAATGTCTTCAACAGTGAACATGGCGCGTAGATAACCGAGGGCGTTTACGGGGGCAGTCCGGTGATCTGAAATCGTTGGTGGGTTTAGAAATCGCGAAAGTTCAATTCGGCTGTGGCCATCTGGGGTAACCATCATTGCAATTTCTACTTGTTGAGATTCCAATCCGGTAACACGACCAGCCCAATCACCTTCGACAGTGGCTCGTCCTTCGAGGTTCAAGCCAACTTCCTCGAAGAACGAGATTGCCTCATCAAGCGATTCTACAACGATGCCGATATTGTCCATTCTTAATAATTTGTTTTTTGGCATCGATTGATCTCCTTATGAGTTTCTTCTTCGTTTTTTACAGTCATTTCATGTCCCACAAAACGTCCGATAATCTTTGCCTTCATCTCCTGGTCCGTGCTTATACGCTTCTTGCTCAGTGCTGTAAGCATAAGGATCCTGCATCACTTGAAGTAATTGCTGCAAGACGCTGTAATCCCCTTCCTCAACTGCTGCATCGAGCGCTTCTTCCACACGATGGTTACGGGGAATGATCGCTGGGTTGTGGGTTTTCATCAGTTGATGTACTTCCTCTGTTGATTGTGATTGACGTGTGAGTCTTGCCTTCCATTGATCGTGCCAATCTGAGAATTCTTTTGAGCAGCTTAGTGCGGGTTCTTCGGAAAGATCTGCAAGTGTAAGAGCTCTGAATGTATTGGTAAAGTCAGCTTCAGTTGATTTCATGATGCTAAACAAGTTATCAATTAGCTCTTGATCTTGTTCTTCTATTGTAAAAAGTCCAAGCTTTTTACTCATGCCACCATACCAGCTATTCAGATAAATGGTTTTGAAGGTCGCTAACTCATCTTGTACAAGTTTGATGGCTTCATCCTTATCCTGATGAATAAGTGGGACAAGTGTTTCGGCAAAGCGAGCAAGATTCCAGTTTGCGATATAGGGTTGGTTACCATATGCATATCGTGCTTGGACATCAATCGAGCTGAATACAGTTTCTGGATTATACGTATTCATAAAGGCACATGGTCCGTAGTCAATCGTTTCGCCACTTATTGCCATGTTATCGGTGTTCATCACGCCATGGATAAAACCTACTAGCTGCCATTCTGCGATAAGCTCGGCCTGTCTCTTGAGCACTAGTTGATAAAAAGTGAGATACGGGTTTTCAGTGGATGCAGCTTCTGGATAGTGACGGTTGATCGCATAATCCGCAGCTTTTTTAGTTCTTCGGTATTTCCTTTTGCGGCAGCATATTGGAATGTGCCAACACGAAGATGACTTGATGCAACTCTAGTCATAATCGCTCCTGGTAAACCAATCTCACGTAGAACTAGCTCTCCTGTTGTCACCACTGCGAGGCTTCTTGTTGTCGGAATACCTAGACTATGCATCGATTCACTAATAATATATTCACGTAACATTGGACCAAGTGCAGCTCGACCGTCTCCACCTCTTGAAAAAGCCGTACGTCCAGAGCCTTTGAGCTGAATATCAAAGCGCTTTTGATCTGGAGTGATCTGTTCTCCTACTAACAGTGCACGTCCATCTCCAAGCATTGTAAAATTACCAAACTGATGCCCTGCATAAGCCTGTGCGAGTGCATGCCCGCCTTCAGGAATGTTGTTTCCAGCCAGTATATTTACTTCGTTTTGTTCACGTAAACGTGCAGAATTAAGCCCAAGTTTTGCTGCAAGAGATTCATTTAATAATACAAGTTCAGGTGACTTCACAATATTTGGTTCAAACAGGCTGTAAAAATCCTTTGGTAGCTTCTCATAGCTATTATCAAAATTCCAGCCCACTTTATGTTGAAGGTCTTGATGAGACATAATATCCCCTTCTTTGCTTAGTATTTATCGGATTCTTCCTAATTTTAGCATAGAACAGATTGTGATTAAAATTTAGTAAAACCAGATGATACCTGCGAACATAATCAGACCGCAAATACTATTTACCCAGCCTGCTTTTTTTCTTTAAACAGAAAGGCAATTACACCAGAAATGATAAAGGAACTTGCCAAACAAATGAAAAAGAGGTTCAAGAGGTATACTGTATTCATCTCATTACTTAGTGCAAGAGCGGCCACTATGACTAAAACAACTACAAAACCAAGCCTAATAAAGATATCAACTTTACGCCATGTGCTCATTCCGCCTCACTATCCTTATTAAAATTGAAACCAAAGAATAAATACTAACAAAACGCCTCCGCAAACAAAGTTAATTTTTGCATCTTTTCGTTTATCAAATCTCCAAGAGTTTACTCCTAAAGCCAACATCATAACGGCTAAGCCACATGCTGAGATGTAAACTGGGTTAATCACATCTATACGAAACAACGAAAAATATAACATTAATAAAATAAGCGGAACAACAAATAACGTTCGAATTAAAAGATCAGCTTTGCGCCACTTACTCATTGCTCATCACCGCCCTTATTTAACAGCTACCCACTTATGTACAAAAGCAAAAGTGGTTTTTGATATTCGTTTTGATTTTTGAGCACTTTGTTTATATTTTTGCGCATATTGAACTTTTTTGAACGTATTCATTTACTTTTTGAGCACCAAGCCTTCCCTTTTTGAGCATTTTTAAAATTTTTGCCCCTTCGTATCTTGTTATTGAGCATCTGGATCTTTTTTTTGCCCATGTAATTGAAGCGATTCTAATCATATTTATGCTGAGATTCCAATACAGTTTTAAAGGACAAACTTTCGGAGGGAGGCTCGGCCTTGGAATTTCTACATTACATGACTTTGTTTTTGTTAAGCTCCATTCCTTTTGTTGAGATTTTTATTACGATTCCTTTGGGTCTGTTCCTATATAAATTCGACCCTACGGTTGTTGCAATCGTATGCTTTTTAGGCAATGCGACCGGCATCATTAGTTTCCTATTGCTGTACTCCTTATTTGAAGGTCGTATATCTTTTCATTCTGTAAATTCAACTTATCCAGAGAAAAAGCACGGTTCCCAAAAACGAAATGCGCTCATCGAAAAAACCTTTAAAAGGTTTGGTGTTTTTGGTGCAGCAATCATCATTCCAATGGTGTTAAGCTCTCACCTAGGTGTTTTTTTCTATCGAACCATCGGGGTCGGTAAGATTTATTTATTGCATTGGATATTAGCTGGTTTAGCATTCTGGACGATTGTACTAACAACTGCCTGTGTAATTTTCCCTTCGCTGATTAGATAACCCGGTTTAGGTTTATTCAGCATAACTCAGGGTAAGGAAGGATATGTAAGTAAAGGCAATTAAAAATAGAGAGGAGATGTTCGATTGTCACTTGGTCGTTTGTTCCTTATTAGTGTTGGTTTAGCTCTTCTATCTGTTTTTATCACTCCCCCGCATCGATTCGTAATGGAGCATGGCATGACGATCTCTTATGGATTCCCTGTAAAATTCATGGAATATTACAGCTCAAATGGCGAGGAACCCGCCAGATGGGAATTGTTCACTTTTATCCAAACCTCTCTGCAAATAGGTGAATTATTAATTTGTGCCGCCTATTATTTTTTTGTTTTTCTTATCATTAAGCTATTCAGGGATAAGTTTAAAAAAGATCGTGAGGAGGAGTTAGGGCATGAGCAGTGAAAAAGATGGGATTCTTTTAGACAAAACCACTATGATAGGAATTGTCTCTATTTTTATAGGCATTGCATTTTTTCTTGCAGTAGTTCTGATCTATCCGCTTGGGAATGAGAGCTCATGGGGTGGCATGGGTATTTTGGTTATAAGTGCTATCTTCGGTATAGGCGGGTTGCTTTTAATCATCATGAAAATTCTCTTTACTCTAATTACTCATTTTAAACATCGTCAACATTAAAACCATAGAAAGTGTAACCTAAAAATCTCAAAGGAGATCATTCACGTGATTAACCAAAAAAGATCTCACATCTTCTATATCATTATTTCTTCCATGGCTATCATTGTTTTAGCAATCCTTTACACCATAGAAACAAACAAAACAATAACAACTCCAGAATTAATAGAGTCACTACTTATTGAGAATGACCTAGAGAATGTGAATAGTGAAGCTTCCATAGAATCACTTTCAGCCTTACAAGATTTTATCCGATCAGAAAACTTCGAAAGCTCATCCAATTACTTAGAGTTAAAGGGAAACGACACAAACTATGTTGTACAATTCCGATATGAAGAAAACCGCGAGATACGAATCTTAGGGATTAAAGAGGTTGCGGGATCATAAGTTTTTATGCCTTTTTTCTTCAATAAGCTTTAACCACTTTTTATTATCCGTGAAGCCAGTGTAAAAACTCCAGTTAATCATTAGATAGATTTTTCTATTTGAATGAGTAATGATAAGCGGTTCTCCCTTTAAGAAGAATCCCGGCCTAGAGTCAACATTGGTGGTAAATCTACTAAAGTTTTCATCAAACTCACACGATATAGACTGAATCTCATTTAATTTGATCTCGCACCAATTTTCCAATACCAATTTATCATGATTTAATTCAACTTGGCCACCAAACTCAAATCTATATTTCGGATGAATCATGCCTGATATTTTTTCTGAAAAAGTGGCGTTATTTAAACTCAAAGCAGTGCTACCAAAATACGTTGCGTTCATACGATCAACTCCCGAGATACGTCTCATTTATAAGTTATCTACGTATTTATAACTTATGGGTTTCAAGATAGTAGAAATTAGTTAGATCCATATCTATTGCTTCCGGGCAGCTGCTTAATCTTATTCCAGGTCTTAATTGCTTCTTTTCGACCCTTCCCTTTATTATTAGGATCAGCAAAAAAATCACGAATAAATTGGTTGTATTCAAATTGTGGTGCAATCTTAGTTTTGTATGTAGGATCTTTTTTACGCTTTTCTTCCTCATTCCAATTATCAATTACATCTCGATAGGTTTTCCCCACATTATGTTTAAAGTAGTTTTGGATATGCGTTGAAAAGTGAAAATTCGGGATAACTGACTTGAAAAATGCTCGAACATGTTGACTACAACGATGATTTTCAGTAATGACCGTATTAAGGCTTAATTCAAGTTGTGGAGTGGGCTTTGTACTCTTTTTCTGTTGTCTAGAAGGCTTTTTAATTTCTCCAGTGCGCAAAAATAATTCAATACGCTCCGAAAGCTCTATTTTTGAACCTGAAGTACTGATGCCATTCTCTCGACAAAAAGAATGTAACTCTTCCTTTAACCAATAAAAATCCTTAAATTCTTCTACATGAGTATCTTTAGTCAAACTAGGTCTCATACCTTACCTCCATCTATTAATCCATTGGAATAACCGCAATTAGACTGAGTAAATAAATTTCTTCTAAAGATAGTCTTTCTTCTACATACATTTTTATATAAAAGGTTCTTCCTATTATCAAATGATTAAAATATGTATTCGCTATTTTCGTTCCATTTTCAGTCTTAATCATTGTATTCTTATCAAGAAAGTCATTCGTTAAATAAAAAGTCTCATGTTCCTTATAATACGCAAACGTTGGATTCGTTGTAATCTTTGATTCATTAACAAGCAACCCTACTTGTTGTTGTTCATGATTAAATAGAGTCCATCTTAATTTAAACAATGTATCTTTTATACTGTGGGCATGCACTTCAAATCCTTGCTCAGAATTAGAGTAGTTAAATCTGTAATTCGTTTTATTATAGATTGTCAGGTATCTGCTCACTACCTCATCCATTTTTGAAGAATAAAACGGCTGAATGCTTCCAATCTCCCTTTCATCAGCATCCAAGATATGAATTGCTTTCATAGATCTCTTCCAAGCAGGGAGTTTAAAAGTGTAGTCATAGGTCATTTTTTAGCTCCTTCTTATTTTGAAGTGGCTCTATTTCATTTGTTCTCCAACTGGTACTAGGTATATCGTTTTAAAATTGATTAGAGGTATACGTTCATTAGCTGCATCATCAATAAAACCGCCTATTGGGGCGATACCCAAGTTTAGTGAACTAGCTACTAGGTTCATATTTTGCATAATGTGACCTGCTTCTAACAAACTAAAACGGTAACCTCTCTCACCATAATGTTGATTCACTTCATCAAAGTTTGTCCCTAAAATGAAACACAGATTAAAATCAATTCCGTCTTGTACAAATGCATTCAGAAATTCCCTGTATTCGCTTAGCCATACAATAGAATGATTTCCAAGCATTATATTCATAGATGCCTGTTTTCACTCTCTCCACATTTTTAATAACAACCAAAATTTTAAGTTTATACAAGGCACCTGCTGAGGGATACATTCTTTTCTCATTTCTTTTCCCCACGGACCACTTTAAAAGTGTCCCCAATTTAAGTTTGTCTACTGCCTTGCCTATAAATACTTGTTTGGAAGATGTTCTTAACTCCAATGACTCCATCAAGCTTTTGTCTATATCTTCGTATTCTAAATGAATTGCGTTCGCCGAATGTGTATTATTAATATCATTAAGGTTAATCTCCGGTTTTGACATTGGTGGCCAATTGGATTGTGAATGATATTCCTCGTAATGATTGGTCATAATATCCCCCCTGAACTATTAATGATTCATCCAAAAGCCTGCGCTGCAACTGCAACTAGGTGGCCATTTCTTTTTCGTGTATTTGTGTGGTTTAGTGCCATAACAGGTGGTTCGGTCACTTTATTAAATCCTCTTTCTTCTAGGAAACGAGTCATCGTTGGATCAGTTTGAACTAAATCAATTCTCACTTTACCTGTAAAGTCTTTTAGTAATTCTTCGATAAGTGAAATAGCGTTATCACTGCACTCACTGATTATTGGTCCTAAAATGACATTTTGAGGTGTACGTATACTTAAAGCATAGCCAGTTATCTCGCCAGATGTATTCCTAATGACTACACGTTTTTCAGATTGCTTTAGTCTTTGTGTTAGAAAGCGTTCTCGTTTATCACCAAAAGCCTGCTCATCTATTTTGACTACTGAGTTAAAATCCTGCTCTTTGTAAACATGGACGGAACTATTATTCACTTCACATTGATTTGTGTGCTTAATTGCGGCAGTATATTTTTCAATGTGACTTATGATTGTAAAACTCATTTTTTCATATAGCCTTTTTCCCTCTTCCGTAGCAATCAACATGATTAAACATTGATTAGAATTAACCGCTTGAATACAATCTTCTGTTACTTCTCTTCCTAATCCCCTACCTCTAAAATCAGGATGAACAATGACCATACCTATTGAAGCCACCTTCTGAAAATCATATTGAATAATGGCAGCACAAGCTACTACTCTATCTTCAGAGTCTACGCAACCAAAGATTTGTCCTGATTTAAGAATTGTATGTATTTCATTTTCGTTATAATCCCATCCTACTTCTGATGATAGACTAATGAGCTTCGAACAATCCAGCTGCGATAGTTGTCTTACTTTAATCATTTAGAAACCCCTTCTCACACAGTATCTATTTCCTTATTTTATCACAAGTGGTATATATAGAGTGAAGCCGATCACAAAAGGAGTCTACTATGTATAAAATTGTTTTCTTTGATGTAGATGGAACATTAACAGATCATCGAGATGGCAGCATCTCCATCTCAACTAAGCGCTCAGTTAGAACTCTTATTAACAATGGAGTTCAGGTGGTTGCTGCAACAGGTCGTCCCCTATCTATGTGTACAGAGCTAATAGAGTTAGGTATTCAAACTTTTATTACGGCAAATGGAGCATACGTTAAGTACAAAGATGAGGTTATACATAAAAATGTGCTAGACCAGGATGTTCTGATCGATGTGATACACTATGCAAAAACCAACGATTCTGGCCTTTCTTTTTTTACAGAGTCCTTAAGTATGAATGGTGTTAGGAATACGAAGATCAAATCTGCATTACTAGAGACTTTATTATTAAATGACTACCCCATTACTGATGAGCAGATTCACTTAAAAGAGATCTATCTACTATGTTTGTATGCAGATCATAAAACTGTGCAGCACTATGAATCTCGTTTTCCAGAGCTGACGTTTAGTAGATGGCACCCATATATTTGTAATGTTCTACAAGAAGAAGTGGACAAATCAATTGCAGTTAAAAAAGTTCTTACTTTTTTTGACCTAGATGAATCTGAAGCCATTGCTTTTGGCGACGGTTATAATGATATGCAGATGCTCGAGATGGCGGGGCTTGGAATTGCGATGGGAAATGGGAACGAACATCTAAAATCTATAGCTAATTTTGTCACAAGAAACTCCAGTGATGATGGTATTGAATATGCATTAAGGAAGTATGGGGTGATATAATTTAATCTTAGATTTTCAATCCCAAATAACAGGTCTAGGCACTTCCATTGTTCTTAAATAGTCTAATAATTGTCCTGTATGTACAGATTCGTGGTAAGCAATACGCAACAGCATATCCCCAAGTTCTCTAATATACCCTTGTTTAGAACGATCGACTTTGATTAATTCTAGGTCAACATCTGAGTATGTTCGGATTGTACTTAAGAAATCATTACGATACTTTTTAGCAAACTCTAATTCATCTTGAACCGAATGATAAGGTCTCTCTGAAAAAGGAGAATCAAAAGATACGAGATCTCCTCTATTTAGAATAGCAAGATGATAATAATGCTCACTTTCAAGTACATGACGAATCATGTGTATACAACATAAAGCGTGTTCATCTGGTTTCCAATAAAGCTTACTTTCAGGAATAGACGTCCAAACTTTAATACTTCTTCTTCTTACTTCTTCAAAATTAAGAACGATTAGTTCAGTACTTTTCATACGATCACTCCTGTTTTCATTTTATTATACACGAACAAACGTTCTGTAACAATACATTAAAGAAGGTGAAAATAATGCACATAACACTTACAAAGCTCTTAAAAGAGTTAGAGAATAAAAATCTCACCTGGGCTATTGGTGGCTCTCTTATGCTTTCAATTCGCGGATTAAAAACGACACCAAATGATATTGATCTATTGGTTACACAAAAAGACGCTCAAACCATTAGTGGCATTTTGGATTCAATGGGTACACGTTTAGATCCTATCTCTAGTCATCCAGTATTCACTTCTAGTTATTTTGCAAAGTATGAAGTAGATGGAGTAGGAATTGATGTGATGGCTGACTTTGGTGTGAAGCATAAAGCTGGTTTGTATGTTTGTCCTTTTGCTACTGATTCAGTGACGACTATTCATGTTGTAGATGAATCACCGTGTCCGCTAAGTTCAATTGAAGATTGGTATGTTCTGTATTCGCTTATGCCTAATCGAGAGGGTAAAGTCGAGCTCATTGAGCATTATTTTAAGGAACATGGTGTATCGCAGCCTTTGTTGTTGGAACGCGCATTAGATCAGCCTCTTCCTTTAGAGATAAAAGATAAAATTAATCGTTTGCTTACGGATTTTTGACTGTACTAAGATGTTCGTGAATTAATTTCCATTCACCGTCTAATAACACAAAAACATTCGTTGCTCTTCCGCTACCAGAAATGAATTCTCCATCTACATACCCAGAGTATTGATAGGTATACATGCAAGAAGCACTGTTATTATCTTTAGTAAGCCAAGTCACATCCTTTGCAGCGTAGACTTCATCATTAATATAATTCCAGCTTCCATTAAAATACTGTTCGATTTTTTCCAAGGTGTCACAAGTTTGGTCACTAAAGAAATAAATTGCGTTTGGGTGCAGTAGCTTGGCGACTTCCTTAAAGTCATGTTGTGTTTGTTGCGTAAATATATTCATCTAATATAGAATCCATTGTGTCCTCTCCTTGTCTGTCTTCATTTTTGAGCAACTCATGTCTGTTTTCGAGCATTTTTCAAAATTTTGAGCATTCCTCGTTTGTTTTGAGCATATACGATGTTTTTTTGAGCATTATTGTTATCTTTGAGCACCGTCTTTCATTTTTTGAGCACTTATCCTTTATTTTTGAGCATTTGCATTTAGCATTCAAGCCATTTTAAGCTGCGGTCTAGTCCGCTAAGTAATATTTGATTTGAACACTGACCATTTGAATGAAATAGTGTTTCTAACTCGCAAAAAAGAGTCTCATCAGGGAAATATCGTTTTAGAATTTCTACATTTTCAAGATTTTTTGTGGACCAAGCTTTTGTCTTGCACATTAATCGTTAGATACAATCCTCTTATGATTCGTTTAATCATTGTTCTTTTTCTTAAAGATGAGATGTCAGGTGTAGTCAGAAGTTCTTTTTTATATCGGATCATCACGCCTCTAAAATCTCCATTTAGTGCTAAGCTGACTTGTTCATTAGGTTTCATGCGTGGCAATTGCTTGGCTCAAATCGATTCCAATTAAACATGTACACATATGTTTGAGCCAGAACCCCCATTCATATTTATTTTCTAGAGCTACTACTTGCTTTAAAAAGCCAATATCATAGTCCACTTTTGTGATGATGTATTGAGTCTCTGCAAGAAGTGACTCCGTTCTAGACATTATCAACTCTTTCTCAGAACTATTTAAAACTGAGTAAACAATAACAGTCAAATCCAAATCTGATGATTCAACTTTCGCCTCTCCCCTACCAATACTTCCGTAAAGGTACACACTGTGCAGTTTGTTTTTCAGAAGCTCTTGCACCATCTCAGTAAAAGACTGGACAACAGGTCGAAAAGAGTCTTGGATATACGTTTTAGAGGTTGGATTAATGATGTATCCATCTGAATCAGTACCAATTTTTGTTGGTAGCATATCACGCACTCCTTTTAACTATCTAAGGTAACCATAACTTCCTAAAATCCACATGACCATATGAGTGATGTGTGGCATTTTGAATAATGGGATCAATCGTTCTTGTAATAGTAGGATGGTAGAGAAAAACTAGATGTTTCTCATCTCTTAAAATCCTCTCCGTTTCAATGATAATCTGCTCTCTGTCGTTAAAGTTGTGCGCACCTTCAAATGCGTTTAATTGTTGTTTAATAAACTCTACTGTCTCTGTTTGCAAAAATTGCATAATAGATAAGTGTTCGTTTCTAAATATACTCATAAAGGAGAGATGCCTATCTATTGAAAAAATCATCTTCATAAATAAAAGATCAACTTCATTCATGATTGTTTGATCATAAAAATCTGTGTGTGAGATCGGCATTAATTTCAGATTGATTCCAACGTTTCCTGCTTCCTCAATAATCCATTTGGCCTCCACAGCTGTGAGTTCATTGTCTAGATACCCTAGCTTCATTTCCTCACCTGCATAATTTGCTTTAATTAACAATGTTGAGATGAGTTTTTGGTTTTTTTCTAAGTGTTTTGAACGCATCTCACTGAAACTGCTAGCTTCACATACATTTAACTGTAAGTCTTTAATCATTTTAGGTAGGTCCATTAAATGATAAATCGCTGTTCTAAGTAACGAATTTTTTAAAATAGTGTTCCTGTTTTGGTTAAATAATAGAAACACAACACATAAATCTTGCAGTGTTTGTTCTTCAATTTTTGTCTTGGATTTCTCAGGGTTGGACTGCAAGTACAGTACATTTGCAGCATCTTTTGAAACGGTATAAAAGTGAACCTCATCAATTAAAGCACGTTCTTTAAAATAGTGTTCAAAGGCTTGAAGAATAATTTTTGATTTTGAACGCTCTTTTAATAAAAACGGCCCCGTGCCAATCCATTCTTGTTCATTAAAAGGTGTGTTTGAAGGAAGAATACAAAAAGTAGCAGTGGATAACATCTGTAGAAATAGTGAATTTCTCTTTTTTAAATGGATACTAACTTTGTAAGGAGTCTCACATTCTACTTTTTTGATTGATTCTACTAACCATGCATATGCCTTGCTTTTTGTTTTAAGCCGTTCAACTGTGAATGCAACATCAAGGCTACTGAGCTTATCCATGTTATGAAAGTGAACGTCTTTTCTTAGATAAAATGTGTAGATCAACTCTGATTGGTCTACTATGAAGTGATGTGCTAAGTGAGGAATAATACGATTTCGTTCTGAATCGTAGCAAACAAGTGTATCACCAAGTTGCTGTGTTAGATGCACTTCTAGGGCAATTGATACGTTTACTGGATCAAGCGTGGACACTTCGCGAGACTTAAACATATAAAGAATGTCTTTTGATATTGAATGACGCTTAAAACCAAATAATTTCTGAAACTCAGAAGCAGAAGATAACTGAATTAGCCATGACCTAGGTATAGGAAGTCTTAAAATAAAAGCAACCATATCTAAGTTACCAAGCTCCACATATTTCTTTATATATGCTTCAATTTCTTCTTTAAATGACTGGTTAAAAAGTAGAACTGAATAATTGCCACGGCCTCTTCCTGGAATGTAACGAAAATAACCATCTGCTTCTAGCTTGTTGAGTACTCTCTTCACATTTCTTCTTGTACAAAACCAGAGCTGTTCGAGGTCTTCATGCTTAAACGAGACTTTAAAATCCTTTTCTCTACTATGAATATAAGATCTTAAAACTAGATATTTCTCTTCCAACTCCATCACCTCTCTAAAAGGGGACATTAATAGCTTAATTCTACCCTTTTTACCTCTTTTTAGAAAGAAGATAATAGTGATAGATCCATCACTATATCGAATGGGGAGCTGCAAAATGGTTCACACAAAACTCAATCATATTTATAATTACATTGCCTATTTTCTAGGCACAATTCTGTTCAAGCTTGGGGATAAAATCTATTTGATTGCTATTCCATGGCTTGTCTATGACCTAACAAAATCTTCAGCTAACATGGGGATGATGTTCCTGGTACAAACACTACCTCTCATTTTCATCTCACCAATCGCTTGGATGCTCGCTGATCGCTTCTCTCGTAAAAAAATGATGATATTCTGTGCAGTGATTCAAGGGTGCTTAGTTCTAGTGATTCCTCTCTTGCAGCACATGGACTTATTAAAAATTGGGTTTATCTATGTTTTAGGTTTTTTCATTGCAAGTGCTGGTGCATGCTTTAATGTAACCAATGGTACAATCATTCCACAGTTATTTTCAAAACATCAGTTAATGCGCGTTAACTCAATTTTTCAATTCATTGATACAAGCTCTGTTTTATTTGGCAGCGTGTTAGCCGGAGTTCTGATTAGCCTAATTGGAATTCAGCCTCTGTTTGTCATTGTTGGAGTGTCCTACTTTCCAATCATCTTGTCCTTACTTATGCTAACTCTACGACATTCCTCTGATCACCCTATCAAAACAACTGGATGGCAATCATTAAAAGAAGGCGCTCATTATCTCTGGAATCATTCCGTTTTACGCTCATTAACATGGCTCATTTTTATTGTAAATATGGCAAATGGAGCTTTAGTTAGTATGTTGGTTTTTTTCTCACGTGATGAACTTGCGATTACTTCAACGGAAATGGGTTGGGTATATGCTGGTGCAGCAATTGCTCAAGTAGCAGGTATCCTGTTGTTGAATCTAATGAATAAGAAGAATCATCCATTAAATTTGATGGTTACTACACTTATTATTAGTGCTTTAGGCATTGTAGGTACAGCTTTGAGTTGGAATTGGATTAGTTTGATGATCTGCATCGCTATTCAAAGTGCACCAGTTATCATGTTTAACGTATTAAATAAGACCTTTAGACAACAAATTGTCCCTTCCTTTATCCTAGGTAGAGTGAACGGAATAATCATGATGATTAGCCTCGCTTCTCTACCATTAGCGGGATTTGTTACTGGCATTCTCTCTGAGTTAATAAATATTCGATGGATCTTTTTAACATTAGGTATTATTTCAATGTTAACAGTTATTCGATTTAGATCATTAGGTACTCAAAAAGCTAACGTCATTGCTTCTTAATAACAAGTAACATGCAACCTCTTGAACATAAATGACGTAGATGAGTTTATACATATGTAGGGAGGCGCTTAAAATGGAGACAGTTCGTAAGCCTTGGCGTTCTTTTTTATTCTTTATGTTTTTAGGTGTTCTTGCCGTATTAACGTTGCTGCCGATGTATATAGAGATTATTCCTGAGCAATTGGCTGAGTTTGGAATTCCATTAACGATTCCGGTTCACGTTATCGCGTTGCTCTCTTTGATTAATCCACTGCTTTTTATTATCGTTGGTTTAGTTGTGGGGCATTTACTCGCTAGTCGAACTGGTCTTGTTTCTTTTGTTTATGAGACGGATCGATTTAGACGACCTTTTTGGAGTCGATTGGTTAAAGTGCTCAAACCATCGATTCTCCTTGGAGTTCTGGGCGGTATCATTGTCATGAGTGTTGAGTTTCTTATTCAACCTCTACTCCCGTCAGAGTTACAAATGGTTGGTGCTAGCGGCTCTCTAAGTCTGATTGATTTTGCCTCAAGAATGCTCTATGGCGGGGTTGCAGAAGAACTGATGCTCCGATGGGGAGTTATGACATTGCTTGCTTTTCTTTTGTGGAAAATTTTCAGTCGTAAGAAGCTGCAGCCATCGCCTCTTTTGATGTGGATCAGTATCGTTCTTTCCGCATTGCTTTTTGCCATTGGTCATTTTGGTGCGACTGCGGCCATAACAGAGATAACTGGAATTGTGCTCTTCCGAATGCTATTTTTAAATGGGTTTCTTGGGTTAATCTATGGGTTGCTTTTTTGGAAAAAAGGACTTGAAGCCGCAATGATTGCACATCTGGTTACCCATATCACTTTAATTGTGATTACTTTCATATTTTTATAACTAACTCATCCCTACAACCAATATCGTTAGTAGGGATGAGTTAGTTATTTTTTTATGTGAGTGTCATAAAAATCGATTGATTTATATAGAAGAAAACCTGATATAGCTATAGAGACAAAGATTAAAACAAAAAGTCCCACGCTAAGTGCACTTCGGTCGATGATCGTATTCATAACTATTGGCTCACCATATTTAAAATAAGCAACAAAACTCATTCCTATTTGTAGCATAAGGGTAAACAATATACTTGCAACAAATGATAAAACAATCACAAGTAAAAATTGAATTAAAAATCTAAAGATATGTAAACCTCCTAAATAGACGATAAGTGCTTCATAAACTGAACACGGTCTTGCCCATCTCCATCATAGTTTGAGGTGACCGCTATTCCATCTATCCATTTATCACCTTCACACATTTCAAATCCCATTTTTTGATGATAGGCAATTGAGTTAGTGTTTTGTGGCGAGGTGATACATCTTACCGTGTTACGTCCTTCTTTTTGAACCACGTCATAAAACTGCTAATAGAGTCTTTGACCAATCTTCTGCTTACGATGATCTGGATGGACACCAACAAAATGAATATAGGCCTCATTGTCATTTGTTTGTGAGAGGAATCCAATCAGAAACCCTACCATCTTCTCATTATTTTCTATTATAAAACTCGTTTCATTAAAATGATGGAAAAATAGTCTTGGCAGCATGTGAGACATCTCTCGTCCTCCCCACCATTCATTAACAACTGGTAGAATTTGCTCTTGATCATAACTATCTATTGTTCGAATTAACATGTGTTACCCCCCTCTACTTTAAGCACACTTCATATTCTTTTAACATGGACTCAAGTTCGGTTGCAAAAGTGCTTGCCTGATCTGTTTGGGTCATTTCATCTCCGTTGATAAGAGGTAGCCTATGATAGATTTTCCCTTTAGGCACAACGTATCCAGTCCCCGTTATCGTTTCTGAGACGTGTATACGATTCGGCTCAAATAAAAGCGCCTGGATAATGGAACGAGCCTTTGCATTAGGTGACTGAATTAACTGGGCTGTCACTTGGGCATCAATTAAAAAAGAGAAATCCTGTTTCACAGAAAACCAGTGAAGGTGAACTGCTTCTGCAAGTAACCGGTCAGCAGCTTTTAACATCGGTGCGTGCATATACGTATGGTCTTTTACAATAATGGATAAAAGCCACTCTGCTGTCTGCTGATCTGTTGAGATGCCTTTCTCCGTACAACTGAGATTTGTCAGTATTTCGCTTGGATCTCTATTTAGATCACTCATCATATATGTATCTCTTATGAAGCTGTCTAGATGATCCAGTCCTAGTACTAAGTCCGTACCTGTTAATGGCGACTGATTTGTTAACAAATGACAGACATCATCCGTTGAGATACCTGCTTTTTTTAAGCGACTACTAATATCGTTGCTTTGTATGTATTTGAGAGTCAGTTGATGGTGATTGTAGCCTAATGTTCTCTCAACAGCGTGGGAAAATGGGAGATGGCCAATATCGTGCAAAAGTGCCGAAGCTCTCAATAAATGATGTTCAGGGAAAAAATATGCAGCCAGCTTCCAAACCCCAATTGTATGTTCAAATCGTGAATGAGTTACTGGTGAAACAAATGACCCTGCACCGTAATGAGCTAGGTGCTTTAAACGTCTAAGGTATGAAGATTGAATTAAGTCTAGTTCCAGAGGGGTAGGTTGTATACCAGGGTATAGCGGTTCGTTTCTAACATTCATCATATTTTCTCCTTTGAGAGAGTAATTTTTCAAAATAGATACAGTTATGCTTTCGTTGAACTTCATGATACCCACACGTTTTATAAAGGTGGATCGCACTGTGCCAATGATCACTCGTTTCCACAATCAGTTTAGAATAACTTTGCTTGTGGGCTTCATTTTCCAAATGACTGATCATGCGTTTAGCAAAACCTTGATTGCGCCATTGTATGTCTACTGATACCCGTTCAATTCCTACTACATGGTTTGAGCGCTTTGTTAAAGCCCCAGTGCACACTACTTCACCTTGTTTTTCTCCGATAAATAGTTTTCTATCTTCACCATTATAGCTCATTAATAGATCTTGCAAGTCTGTATTATAAGTAGTATCGAACACAGAGAAACGCTCTTTTAATCCATCTAAAATAATAGATTTAGCCTTTTCGACTGTTTGAAGAGAGACCAGCTTGATTCTCATAAAAGCATCGCCCCTTTTCCATGATAAGTACCAGAAAACCTACCAATCAGTAAAAAATGCAGTGAGCTTAGGTCCACTGCATTGTTCTTTTATAAACGGTTTATGAAGTCTTTAAAATGTTTAGACTGTAATACCGTCTCTATAAATAATGATTTTCTCTCTCGATACTTATCCATTAATCTACCTTCATACTCAAGCTTTAACTTATTATATTTTGCTTGAATATCAGGGTTTTGCTTTAGATATTCTGTTAGTTGCCAAAAATGATCAACCTCTGAATCAATTACAGTTAATTGAATCCCTATATCAAGCTCATCCTGACATTCAAAAGCTGAAAAAAGGACGTTTGTGAGCTCCCTGTATTTAATTGATAAAGGTTCAATAAAGCTCGTTTTGCTGATTGAAAGTGCTCCTGTTTTACTCTAACTTGTAAGTCGATATCACCTTTTGTGATGGCATGATCTATAGCTGTGCTTCCAACGTGATAGATGTCTGCAGCAGGAACAGCTTCTTGTATCTGTACTGTATACTTTGTGAGCATTCTTTTTAAAATGGTTTGATCGACTTTTTTCAGATAAAAGATCTCTTGATTCATACCATCCCTCACTTATCGGTAACTAAACAAATAGACATTAATTACGGTACGTGAAATTTACTATTCTTACGCTCCACTAAATGAAAAATTAAAGTTAACAGGCTCTCCGACCTTTGCTCCAGTATTTTGGTTCACTGGTGCATCTGTCACTCCATATATAGAGTAAATATCTTTGAGATTCATGCTATCTATCATATAAAAGAGTGTGATGTGATGCTCTGTATTAGGTGGGAGATCACCATAACCTCTTCCTGCTCCACTAAACATTTCATGCGCATAAAACGTCTGTCCACCTGAATCAAAGCGAGTATTATCGACATGGAATGTGATTGGATCGCTGCTTGTGTTTGTAACAACCGCATCCAGCTGAATGTATTCCACATAATCACCAGCTACTCCTGCCAGGCTTTCTTCTGTCACATCCCCACTGACTTTGCTAACACTTTTAAGCTGTATCGTAACAGGACCTGTGCTGAGTGTTTGGATGTTTTTGAGTGATGATTCAATTGTAAAATTTCCTGAAGCATTTTGCACATTGGCTCCAGTTGATCCATCCACAGCAAACGCACCTCTGTTATGGTAAATCGATTCGTAGGTTTGCTCTGGTTCGGGTTCAGACTCTTCCTGCTTTTCTTCTTTCTCCTCTTTCTCCTCTTTCTCCTCTTTTTCATCCTTTACTTTATCTTGCTCTTCTGTAGATTCCGAGCTCTCATTGTTTTCTTCCGTTTCCTTAGCTGTAACACTTTCTTCTTCTACTACTTCATCATTGTTTTCTTTTTCTTGCTCTTCTGCTTCTTCTTCTTCTTCTTCTGCTAATGCGTCTTCATCTTCCGTCTCTTCTTCCTCATCCATAAGGACCAGCATTTCTTTCTCTCTATCCTGAGCTGCTTCTTTGTGTGAATGACTTCCACTCAAGCGTTCCTCTGATTCTTGCTGATTACAGCCTGTTAAAGCCAGTACAGTGACAGCAAATGAAGTGATTAGTAGTTTCTTCAACTTTCTTCCTCCTTTTAATCTCTTTATAAAGGGTAACAGACTTTAAAACTAGTTCTCAAGCAGGAATTTATGACTAAATCTAATACATCCTGTGATATAGTGTTAAAGCAATTATTCATAAGCCGATAAATGAATTAAGGGGAGGTGTAGAAATGACAACCGTTATGTTACCTGGGATTATTGTTGGTTCAAAGTGTGCAGAATGGTATAGCAGTATGATTGCCAGTGACTCAAGTCGTGCAACCATCCTTAAATATGAAGTGGACGATATGATCAAAGTGATGGAACCCGATGACAAAGTAATTGCCTATTATTCGCTACTCCAGTTTCGCTACAACGTATTACTTGAAGAACCTACTACTCAATTTACCCACACAAATGACACCATAGAACCTTACTTAACATATATGTACTACTTTATGAATGGACAAAGCGATTTTTATGCAGCAAGATACACGTCTGCTATCAGAAAATATGAAATGGCAGAGGAATATCTAGAACAGGTTTCTGATCCATATGAACAGGCGGAGTTTTACCTTCGATTAGCCGAGGGCTACTATAGAATTAATCAGTACGTATTTGCAATCTCTTATATGGAAAAGGCAATGGCTATCTTTAAAACGGAAAAAGTCTACAAAAATAAAGTGTTAAATGGGTACCTACTTCTTGCAGGAATTAATACTGAATTAGGAGAATTTACTAAAGCAGAGGATAACTATCAAACAGCTTTAGCAGATTCTACTGACTTTCCAAGAATCCGTGCCCTACTTTTAAGAGGACTTGGCCTTAATCGCCTTAAGCAAAACAAACAAAAAGAAGCGATGTTCTATTTTGAAGAAGCATTAGCAACAGGCGATCATGCAGACACAATCGTAGGCATGAAATCAAAGGGTGATCTGGCTTTTATCCACCTACGTTTTGGTGACATCCAAACTGCCATCCCACTACTAGAGGAAGTGGAGACTCGCTCTTTGGAAGTGAATGATATTGAGTACATAGCTAGATGTAGAGTGTACAGAAATCTCTATGTTCACTATCATCGTGACCTTGTTGAAAGTGGATTGAATCTATTAATAGAACATGAACTTTATTTTGATGCTTGGGAGATTGCCGAAGACCTATCCACTTATTATGAAGCAAATGATGACTTTATCTCTGCTCTGAAGTACATGAAATTAGTTACGCAAATGAACACCAAACAGAATACATTAGGAGGGTGAATGAACTGAAGATTTTTCGAAGTCTTTTAGTCATTTCTGTTATTTTGCTGATTTTTTCATATCAACCTGAGATAGTAAACCAAACATCTGAAGAAGAAAGTTCGTGGAGAGGCAAAGTGGATTTAGAGAGGTAGAACTTTGGGCGTGCACAGAGCTGTTCTGGCTAAACTGAAGAATTAAGTGGCAGGCATAGAAACAGATTGCCTTATTATATTAATGATGAGAACCGTCCTAAGTATAATTCTAGGACGGTCTTTTTGCACATGATAGCTCTTCTTTCCAATGTATCGGCTCTTCTTCCTATGACCTATCGATTTTCGCGCGGGCTTCAATTTTTTTACACATTATGATTGCGTTTTGAGCATTCAGCTTTCCACCCTTATTCCTCTATTAGCTCAATGTTGAATGAGTCAAACTCTAAATCCTTACCTGGTGCCTTGATGATCGGTACTATCGTCATTTGATCTGACATTTCAACTTCTTCTAGATCTACTCGAATTCTGCTATTAAAGTGGAGCCATTGATTGCTATAATCTCCACTTCCATCACCCGATAGTATGGTTGTTTTTCCTGTGTTTGGATCGATTAATTTAATACTAATGGATGGAGATAGATAGCTCTCATCCTTTTTTAGTGGTTCTTTTAATGTAATAGGAATGATGAGCTCGTTTTCGGTTTGAGTGATACTATCAATGTTAAGAGTAATGCCTTCAAGTACTTGGTTATTATAAACAGGGATCATCGGCAGGCCCTCGACTTCTTTTATTAAAAAAGTAAAGTCCCATACCTCATCCTGATCTGCAGTTAGAGTCATTCCGAGCGTAAACTCATTAGGTAAATCATCTCGTAAATCCAATTCATTGTATCCTGTTAGCTCAGTGGGGCTAATCACTTGTTCAGATGTAAACTCACCGTAGGCGTTCAGTTCTTTCTCATCTACCCTGTGACTAAAAACAGAATCAATAGCACTTTCCTCAAAATTTTCCGTTTCAGATTCGATACTGTAGTTAATGGTTAGTACGCTTTGATCATATAGAGCGTCTTCGATTGTAACAGTTTGCCCATCTATTGTTTGTGAGCCACCCTCAAATCTGCGTAATTCTAAATTTTTTGGTTGCTCATCGATTACTTCTGAATCTTCATCTTCCAAAAGTGCACTTAAAAAAGGGATATTCGAAAAACCACCTGTATTTGATTGAGAAAGGATGGTTGCACCAATGAGCAAAGCACAGCCAACCGCAACACTACTTGAGAGAAACACAAACAAGTTTCTTGGTCTCGCCATCGATGACGTTTCTTGAGTTAATTGTTGCTCTGCTTGAGAAATGCCTTTTTGAATCGCTTGACGTACTTCGTGTTTTGGGAACTCTGATTCAGATGATTTTCTCAAAATATTCACTCCTCTCCAGCTGCTTTTTTAATTGTTTTTTTCCACGTCTCAAATGTGTTTTTACCGTATTCACTGGTATATTCATCGTTTCAGAGATTTGTTTAATTGGTAAATCATGATAATAAAAAAGAATAAGAACAGATTGGTAAGGTTCTTCAAGCTGATAAACAAGCTCTTTTAATGTTTGAGTTGATTGGGTAGGAACCGTTTTATAGTCTACACGTTTTAAAAGCTCCTTTTCATCAAAAGGAATCATGCGTTGTTTTTTCTTTACTATTTTGTAGCATTCGCGAATTAGAATTTTTGTCAGCCATGTTGAAAAATATTCAGGGTGTTTAAGCTGATGGATAGAAAGGTATGCTTGGCAAACCGCTTCCTGTATAGCATCCAGGGCATCATCTTTATTTTTCACATAGGAAAGTGCGGTGTAATACAATGTCTCTTCTACAGAGAAAAGAAGCGTCTCAAATGCTTGCTTATCTCCTGAAATTGCTCGTTTCACATCATCGATTGTATGCATCTCTTACCTCCCTTCATACATTAGAGAACACTGACGCTAAAAAAGTTTCAACAAAATAAAAATAGACAGTGAACACCATTCGATGTCCACTGCATTGTTTAGTTTAGGTTTGTATATCCAACATCTAAATCCGGTACGTGAAATTACCAAATATCCTACTCCAATCCTTCTCTCACAATAAACGAGATCTCAGAAGAAATTTCATAAGACTTAGATGGTTCTTGGTCTATGATAAAATCAGCAATTCCTGTCACTGAATATTCACCTACTGGCAAGCCCTCATTCTCGTTAAACTCTTTAAGAAATGACTGATAGTCGGCATCTGCTTCAGTTGACCCAGACGCACCTGAATACTGCTCTTGTAGAGGTTGATCTCGCACTAGATCTGTCGTTACATATGGTTCTGGCATTGGATAATCAACGGTGTATCCACGAAGATGTTCATAAAAAAGAAAGAAAAACGGTGAATAGGCGTGACCGATCGTTATGCTCTCTTCATCTCCTTCATACACAAGCTCTGCATAGATCTCAATAGGTTCCCCTACTTGATACTCTTCTTTTGTACTAACAAGACGATAACTAAAATCATCCTGCTGCTCTTCGCCAATTGGTTGTGCACCTGGGTATGGGCGATCTGGATCTGCCGGTTCATCACCTAATGTTACATCCGTTTGATTGCTACACCCTGCTACGCTAAAAATAAAAATAAGCATCAAAGACCTTTTCATCAGCATCCACTCCCTTGTAGAGATATGTAATCCCACCATACCATATTAAGGATAAAGCTAAAAACAGCCCTTAATATGCGGGCTGTTCTTAACATTACTTATTTAAGGTTTTGTCCATTTTGCTCGATGACTTCTTTGCCCGAGAAAAATTATCGTCTAGAATGAAAAGAATTGGCTGGAGATTCATCTTTCAATTCAAACTGATAGTGATCCGCGTCTACAAAATCGGGATCATCATAAATAGATTGTTCATCACTGCCCGTCAAATCCTGAAAAGCTTCTAGTGAGCTAACTTGCTCTCCTTGCCATATCCAAATTGGCTTTTTATTTGTTTCCTTATGGTATACGTTTTGAGTCAATGTGTTATCTATACTCTCTTCGTATTCGTTATTCACAAAGATTCCAGAGTCGCTCGTAGTCATGATATTGTTTTTTATGACATTGTCTACTGCATTGTATTGAAACAAAAGCTGCCCGCCATCCATATCTTTTGTATCATTTTTATATAAGATATTCTCAGCTATCAGAGAGTCTGATGTACCACCCCGCTGATCATCGTATCCTCCAATAGAAATTCCTGTGTAGTAGTTTTCATACACAGTGTTGCGAATTATTTCAATTCCACTTGCATTTTTGCCACCATGTTCAGAGGTTGCTTCAATGCCAATGTCATTTTGATAAACCGTATTTCCTTCAATTAAAAGGTCACTGCCTCCATCTACATAAATGCCGCCTGCACTATAATTATTTCCGTAGCTCGGATTACCATAGCTTGAGTTATGACGAACCGTATTGTTGCTAATGACCCCATTACGAGTAAAATCAGATGAAGCATCATGGGCCGTTCCTTCATATCCAATCAAGTCAATGCCAATGTTGTTGTTGTGCTGAATGACATTCTCGGTGATTAAAAAGTCGCTTACATCTCCGTTTAATACAAGCGCTTCACTCCAACCAAGTTTTAAATCCTCTAGCGTGTTCTCTTGGATAACAATATTTGATATAGGCTCATCACCATAAACTGCAATCCCGTGTGCATTACCTTCATCTGCATGTGTTTCAATATGATGAATATGGTTTTTCAGCAATTGAATATGTTGACTATCCCCAGTCACTAGAATACCCATGACTGTTTTCTCATCACGATCTGTCTTTAAGTCACTTACCTCTAACCCTTTTATGGTTACGTAGCTTTTGTCTACAATGTTAATAAGTTCAATGTCTTCTTCATTATCTTGAAGTTCTCCCCCACTAATGTGAACCGGCTCATTTTGGTAAGCCTGAAAAACAATTGGTTCTGATTGGCTTCCACTGTGTTGGACGATTAAAGGCTCGTAATAGGTACCTTCTCTAATAAATACTTTCGTACCTTTTATTGCTCGCTCTGATGCTTCTTCTAGTGTCAGCAATGGCTCTTCAATTGTCCCTGAATTTTCATTATCTCCATTGGTCGCTACATAAAGCTCATTAAAATGAATCTCTTCTGAGCTGCTCTGAACGCAACCGGCTACTATCAAGCTTACAAAAATACTACTTATTACAAAACATTTTTTTATCACGTAACTCGTTCCTCTCACCTTAAGAAAACATGGTTTTTCCTGATTATCGTTGCATATACATTTCAAATAAATGAAAAAGGAGGTCTTGAATGGCTAACAAACCACCCGCATTACAGCAGGGAGATACAATTGGTATCGTCACACTTGGCAGTCCACTTGATCCAACCGTCATTAATGCTCGTGCCGATTACCTGCGGTCGCTAGGATATAATGTCATTTTTGGCGAACATGTCTTTGATCAAGATGGATTTCTTGCAGGTACAGCAGAAGATCGAGCTGCTGACCTGATGAGTATGTTTACTAACGATTCAGTAAAAATGATCCTTCCCTCACGTGGAGGTGTAGGTGTCGCTGGTATTCTGCCTTTTCTCGATTTTGATGTGATTAAGCAGAACCCCAAAATTTTAACTGGATATAGTGATATCACCGTTTTGCAGAATGTATTGTTTCAATATGCTGACTTACTTAGTTTTCAAAGTCTATTACTTATTGATTTTCGTCCCACAACTCCAGATTATAATTTTGACCAGTTTTACTCAGCTGTGTCAGCACCCATCCAAACAAAACCACTGACTAATCCACCTGAATTTCCGTTAATTAGTCTTGTCCCAGGAAATGTGTCTGGTACATTAATTGGTGGGAATCTGACATCCTTTGTCGACACGCTTGGTACAGACTTTGAGATTGATACAAGTGGAAAAATTCTCGTCATAGAAGAAACACATGAACCAATAAATACGGTCTATCGTTATTTAAGCCATTTAAAAGAAGCCGGCGTCTTTGATGAAGTGGCCGGTATCATTATGGGTGAGTGTACAAATTGTGAAGAAGCATATGGTGTTTCTTATAATGACCTCATAGAGAGCTTCATCGTCCCGCTAGGCAAACCCTTAATAACCAATCTCAAAACAGCCCATGGCGAGTATAAAGCCGCTGTGCCCATTGGCGCCCGTGTGAATTTAGATGCTGTGAACTCCATCATTACCATCCTTGAACCAACTGTAAGCTAGGATTAGCTAGATTACAGTTGGTTTTTTCCATTCATCAGCAAGTATTCCGTACACGATATGGTCTACGTAGAGATCATACAGTTTTTCAGCTTGTCGAATTCGACCTTCCTCTACAAAACCTAATCGTTTTGGTATCTGCCTACTTTTATGATTTTGCTCCGCTACACGTATCTCTACTCTATTTAGCTTTAACTCGTAAAATGCGTAATCGATTAGAGCTTTCGCAACAGCCGTCATAATCCCTTTACCTTGATGAACATCCGCCAACCAGTATCCTATCTTTGCTATGTCACTTTTCCAATCAAGCTCATTAAACCCAGCAATCCCAACCATTTTCTCGTTATATCTAATCGCAACATTTATACTCTTATTGTCCGCATAGCTTTTTAAGGAAAAATCAATAAATCTTCTAGTATCCTCAACGCTTTTTATTTGATCTAACCACGGGAGCCACTGCCGAAGATAATTTCGCGATTGATCGGTTAGTATAAAAAGCTCATCTGCATCAAGCGTATTTAGTAAGGTTAAGTCTATCTCTTTTTGATTTATATGTAATTGCATTACATTTGCCCCAATTGCATGATTATAGATTTTAGTATACCATTCAAAGACTTACTTGGAGTATTTTTAGACGAAAAGCATTTGTTGCAATTAGAGGTGGGCTCTATTGCATTGATAATTGCTCGATCGTTTGGGTTTTTTGGTCCATCGTTTTGAATTTTGGTTTCTATCGTTTTGATTCGGGCTTCCATCGTTTCAATCTTATCTCTATCGCTCCATTTCCGGCTTCTATTGCTCCAATCTGTACTCTATCGCTCCATTTCAGGCTCCCATTGCTCCAATCTGTACTCTATCGCTCCATTTCAGACTCCCATTGCTCCAATCTTTACTCCATCGCTCCATTTCCAGCATCCATCGCTCCACTCGACCTTCCATCGCTCCATTTCCAGCATCCATCGCTCCACTCGACCTTCCATCGCTCCATTTCCAGCATCCATTGCTCCACTCGACCTTCCATCGCTCCATTTCCAGCATCCATTGCTCGACTCGACCTCCCATCGCTCCAAATCCACACCAAATACCCGTGAAAATCCTTTCACGGGTCCTAATACATTTCAACTATTATCCTAATGAAATTCGTTTCCCTTGCTCTGATGATTCTTTTGCTGCTTCGTTTATTCTAGTAAGGTCAAGCATATCCTTTTGTGTAATGCGTGGTGTTTGGCTGTGCAGGATTTCGTTCAGCCATTGCTGCATGGCACTTTCCGCTTGTTCTGGGAGCTCTGGTGTTTGCCATTCTCCGTCTCCAAGTTCAATCGAACGAATTTTAAGTGTTCGATCTTCTACTAGGATACTGCCCTTTGTGCCATGTAATTCAAGGATAAAGGGGCTGCCGTTTGCCACAAATCCAGCCTCAATGACACCTATTACGCCTGATTGATGTCGTGTGATCACCGTTGTATGATCATCCACTTCTCTTCCCGTATAACGGCCCATCTCACAAAGAACTGCTTCTACATCACCTGCTAGACGGTTTGTTAAATAAATCGGATGTGCACCTAAATCAATGAGTGCGCCTCCTCCACATTGCTCCGCGTGATAAAAATGCTCAGGAAGCCAACCATTTGGATTGGCATCGCTTGGAACGGCTCCTCCATGCTCGAGGCGGCAGCGAATCGAGGTTAATTCACCTAATAAGCCATCATCTAATGCTTTCTGTGAATAAAGATAAGTAGGGTCATTTAATCTCGGTAATGAGAGCATCAGCGAAACTTCATTGCTTTTAACTTCTTTAAAAATCTCTTCGCATTCTGAGGCCGTAAACGCTAAGACTTTTTCCGTGAATATATGTTTTCGTGCTTGAGCGGCTGCAACAATGACTTCTCTATGCAGATTTGTTGGGGTATCAACAATAACCGCTTCAATATCCTCTCTTGCAAGTAGTGTAGTTAAATCAGATTCAAAATCAACTTGAAGCTCTTCGGCCCAGTTTTGACCGCGCGAGGAATCCTCATCCCATACCGCAACAATTTCTATATCTTTATTTTCAATTGCTTCTTTCGCATAATCATTTGCATGGACATGCCACCGACTTAGCATTGCTACCTTTACCATTTTATCATCCCCTGTAAAGTAATCGCTTTCAATTTATATCCTAGACAAGTCCGGCTGAATCGTCAAGACAAAATAGTGATATTTATTTCAGATCGTTAGCGGCTAACTTTTTTCTGAATTGATATGGGGATGTTTGCTTAAACCCTCTAAACTGTTGAATAAAATAACTTGTACTAGAATAACCAACTGTAACAGCAATTTCTGTAACGGTTAAATTCGTTGTGGATAAAAGCTTTTCTGCCTCTGTTACACGTACATAGTTTAAGAGCTCAGTAAAAGAACGTCCGGTTATCATTTTGATCTTGCGCGAGAAATAACTATAGCTCAACTTACAGTGCTTTGCCGCATCCCTAGCAGTAATTGCTGTAGAAAATTGTTTCTCAATTAAATCAAACACTTCTCGCATTAAGTTAAGTTCCACCTCATTGTATGGCTCTGTTTCTCGTATAGCGACACCATGATTCCTCCAGTATCTAAGCACCTCTAAAAAGATCGAGCAAATTTGAATTCGGATGGCAAAATCATATCCATACTCTTTCAAATAAAACTCTTTCATGATTTGATCGATAATGGTTGAAATAGCTGTATGACTCGTTTCTTTTTTTGTTAATAGTGTCTGCGGACTTGTTTTAGCCATCGTAAAAGGTAGAACATACTTTGATTCAAAGATTGATCGTGATGTTGAATATAACACCTCTGGCTCAAGCTTAATGACGAGGTATCGCGTATCTTCACCTTCTTCAGCAAATATGGAGTGAACTTCATTTGAGTTGATGATAACTAAATCACCTTCTTCCATAACAAACGTTTCTCCTCCTACAAACATTTTTGCTTTGCCTGAGAAAGAAAACAATAATTCAATTGCTTCATGGAAGTGAGGATTTGCAATTTGATTGGATGGGGAGCTGTGCTCCATATGACACTGGATGGGTTGTTTTAATGCATTTTCTTTTAACACATGTTCATGCTGTACGTCTGAATAAGCAACCATATTCTCTCCTCGCTTTCTTCGATGACAAATATCTGTTACTTTATAATACTTTAACTATATCACCTTCTCCATCTTCATGTTACATTTTTACTGAGTTTAAGCTTCTAACAGAGAGGTGTGTCTATCATGAAAAAAATTGGGTTACAGCTGTATTCAGTAAAAGAACGTTGTTCTGAGAACTTTTTTGGGACACTTGATGCTGTTGCAAAAGCCGGCTATGATGGTGTTGAATTTGCAGGATATCACGGAAAAACGAGTAAAGAATTAAATAACCATCTTAAAAACAATCAATTAAAAGCCGCAGGAAGTCATGTTGGCATCCAAGAGCTTGAATCTAATCTTGAAGGCGTTATTGAGTATTCGCTTGAAATTGAAAACCCTTTCATTGTTTGTCCTGGTCTTCCCGATCATTATCGAGATAGTACAGATGCGTATAAACGGACTGCTGAACTTTTCTCACGTATTGGTGAAACGGTCTCAGCCGCTGGCCTAACATTCGGCTACCATAATCATGATATTGAATTACAGACGTTTGATGGAGAGTATGGGCTTGATTTATTGTTCGCTCACAGTGATGCACGCCATGTCTTTATGGAGCTTGATACATATTGGCTTGAGGCAACTGGCTTAAAATCTGTTGACTGGATTCATCGCTATAAAGACCGAATTAAAGCACTGCATATTAAAGACATGAACAACCTGACAGAGAAACGAAATGTTGAGGTTGGCTCAGGAGTAATGGATTTCAAGAAGATTGTTACAGCAGCAAGTGCACAAAATATAGATTGGTACATTGTTGAACAAGAAGAATTTAGTATGGATGAATTTAAATCAATTGCGATAAGTTCTGCGTATTTAAAAACAATTTTATAATGAAGGAGTGTTAGACATGGAAAAGGTCGTACGAGTAGGAATCATTGGTTGCGGGGGAATTGCGAATGGCAAACAAATGCCAAGCCTAGCAAAAGTTAAAGAGGTACAGATGGTTGCGTTCTGTGACATCGTTCAGGAACGTGCAGAAAAGGCTGCAGCTGATTATGGGACTGAGGAAGCAAAGGTCTACACAGACTTCACTGAGCTTTTAAGTGATACATCGATTGATGTAGTCCATGTATGCACACCGAACAAATCGCATTCAACAATCAGTATTGCTGCAATGGAAGCTGATAAACATGTTCTTTGTGAAAAACCAATGGCAAAAACAGCCCAAGAAGCACGTGAAATGGTAGAAGTAGCCAAACGCACTGGGAAAAAGCTGACGATTGGATATGACAATCGTTATCGTAATGACTCTCTTTACTTAAAAGAACTAGTTGAACAGGATGAGCTTGGTGAAGTTTATTATGCAAAAGCTCATGCCGTACGTCGCAGAGCTGTTCCTACTTGGGGAGTTTTCTTAAATGAAGAAGAACAAGGTGGCGGACCGTTAATTGATATCGGTACACATGCCATTGATTTAACACTTTGGACAATGGATAATTACAAGGTCAAAAGTGTTGTTGGAAATGTTTATTACAAACTTTCCAATACCGAAAATGCTGCAAATGCATTTGGCCCATGGGATCCAAAAGAATTTACAGTAGAAGATTCGGCCTTTGCTTTTATTACGATGGAAAATGGTGCAACTGTCTCACTTGAAGCGAGCTGGGCACTCAATACACTTGACGTCGATGAAGCCAAAACAACCCTTTGTGGAACAAAAGCCGGGGCAGATATGAGAGATGGCCTGCGCATTAATGGTGAGAAATTAAGTCGATTATATGTAACAAAGCCTGATCTTAACGCCGGTGGTGTTGCTTATTATGATGGTGGCACAGAGAGTCAAGCTGACCGCGAAGCAAGACTTTGGATTGAAAGCATCTTAAATGATACAGAACCATTTGTAAAACCTGAGCAAGCTTTAGTTGTTAGTGAAATACTTGAAGCGATTTATGAATCGTCTAAAACGGGTAAAACCATTTATTTTGATCAGAAAGAACAGTTCTCTACTTCAAGTTAATGAAAGGGTGTCATTAGCTATGGCGAGGTCTTCTGACTACAAACGTTATCTATTAATAGGGATCAGCACAATCTTTGTGACTGCAGGCTGTCAGGCCACAGAAACTTCAGAAGAAATAGAAGAACCTATCTCTGTAGAAGGTAAAACAACGGTCTCATACTGGCATAATCATACTGGTAGAGGTCAGGAAGCACTCGAACAGGTTGTAGAGGATTTTAATAGAAGTCAGGAAGATATTTTTGTTCAAGCCATTTATAGTGCCTCATCTGAGGGAGACGATCAACGGTTACTAACGGCTATTGCCGGTGGTAACCCCCCTGATCTTGCCCACTTTGACCGCTTTAAAGTGGCTCAATATGCTGCTGAGGATTCGTTGGAATCTCTTACACCATTTATTGAGAGAGATAGCTTTGATATGGGTAAGTATTATGACTATGCAGCAATGGAAACAATGTACAATGATGAATACTACGCAATCCCGCTGACTACTGATTCAAGGCTTTTATTCTATAACAAAGATCGTTTTGAAGAAGTTGGTCTTGATCCAGATAATCCACCTTCTACGATTGAGGAATTAGATGAGGCTATTGATCGCTTATCTGTTTTTGAAAGCGGTAACATTAAACAATTAGGTATGGTGCCGTGGACGGCTCAAGGCTGGTTTTATACGTGGGGCTGGTCATTTGGTGGAGAGTTTTATGATGAAAATACTGGTGAAGTCACATTGACTGACCCGAAAAATATCGAAGCACTTGAATGGCTTGTAAGCTTTGCAGAAAAATATGATGCGGCAACCATTACTAGTTTTGATACGGCTCAGGGAAGTAATGAGATGGATCCATTTAACCTTGAGTTATATAGTATGAAAGTTGATGGTCCGTTTGCGATATCAAATATTGAACAGTACAACCCTGACTTAAACTTTGGTGTAACACCTATCCCAACACCAACCGGAGATAACTTCACTACATGGTCGGGCGGAATGTCGCTTATTATGCCTAAAGGAGCAAAACATCCTGACGAGGCATGGGAATTCATGAAATACTACGGGAGCGAGGAAGCTCAACGTACCTTTAGTGAGATCGATAACCAAATGTCAGTCATTGATACCGTAAATGAAGAGCTGTATAGTGATGATCCGATTATGAGCGAATTTATCGACATTCTCCCAAACTCAAATGCACGTCCTCCTATTGCTAATGGTCAGCTACTTTGGAACAAGCTCGATAAAATGGTTGAGTATGCGATTCATGGTCGAGGAGAGCCTGAAGAATTATTAGAAAAGGTAAACAAACGTGTAAATGAGCAGTAGTAACTTCCGAACAACTTTGATGGGAGGGTATGATTGATGAAATCCAGTACAGAGCTTTCTAAAAAAACAACACCCATTCAGACACACAAGTCAAAACGATCTAATGAGACTTTAACCGGTTGGTTATTTGCTTCTCCTTGGGTTATTGGATTACTGTTATTTTTCGCGTATCCGTTGCTTTCTTCTATCTATTACAGCTTTACTGATTATAGTATTTTTCAAGCTGGTGAATTTATTGGATTAAGTAATTATCAAGAACTATTCACCGATGAATTATTTTGGATCTCAATTGGCAATACGATTTACTTTGCTCTACTCTTTGTACCTCTTAGTATCATTTTTGGTGTTGCCTTAGCTATGGTATTAAATATGAAAATCAAAGGCATGTCCGTTTACCGAACCATTTTTTTCTTACCAACACTCGTTCCACATGTTGCCCTTGCCATTCTGTGGATTTGGCTTTTGAATCCTGAGTTTGGCCTCATCAATGCGGCACTCGGAACCATTGGAATTGACGGACCTCCTTGGCTTGGAAGTACATTTTGGTCTAAACCCTCTCTAATCCTTATGTCGTTATGGGGAATGGGGCAAGCTGTCATTATTTATCTTGCCGGTTTAGGAGATATCTCTCAAGAATATTATGAGGCGGCAGATGTTGATGGAGCAAGCTTCTTACAAAAAACATTTAAGATTACACTTCCGCTATTAACTCCTGTTATCTTTTTTAACCTAGTCATGGGCTTCATTGGTGCATTCCAACAATTTACACTCCCTTATACGATGACAGACGGTTCTGGTAGCCCTGCTGATTCGTTAACGTTCTATGTTATGTACCTTTATGATAACGCTTTCAGTTATTTTAGAATGGGTTATGCTTCTGCCATGGCATGGATTCTCTTTATTATCATCATGGGTTTAACTGCTTTTGTATTTTGGACCTCAAAGAGATGGGTTCATTATCAAGGAGATTAAGGAGGGAAGACAATCATGAGTGCATTAGCAAAAAAACGAATGCAAAGTGTATATGCTCATACAGTTCTAATTCTTGCATCCATTCTGTTCTTAGTTCCGTTTGTATGGATGGTTTCAACCTCTTTAAAGCCACTCACTCAGGTATTTAGTTTTCCACCTGAATTCATTCCAAGTCCGTTTCAATGGGAGAATTATATTGAAGCAACAAAATACATTCCGTTTTGGCGATATACTTTAAATACTGCGGTTATCACCATTGCTAGTACGATTGGGGTTATCATCAGCTGCCCACTTGTTGCGTACAGTTTCGCTAAGCTAAAATGGCGCGGACGTAACACATTATTTGTGATTACAATTGGCGTGATGATGATTCCAAGCTCAAGTAACAATGATCCCACTTTTTCTGCTTTTTAATCAGCTAGGCTGGGTTGGAACCAATCTTCCGTTAATTGTACCTGCATTTTTTGGGGTCCCCTTCTCTATCTTTTTGCTCAGACAATTTTTTAAAGGACTTCCCGACACTTTACGAGAAGCAGCCAAAATTGACGGCGCTAGCGAATGGAGAATTTACTGGCAGATCATGTTTCCTCTTGCCAAACCAGCAGTGTTAGCAATTGCTTTGTTTCAATTTATGGCATCATGGACCGACTTTCTTGGACCACTCATCTATTTGACCAATGAAGCCTCATACACTCTTTCACTTGGTCTACAGCAATTTCAAAATCAACAGGGTTCTCAGTGGCACATGATGATGGCTGTCTCCACTCTCATGACTTTACCAATTATCATTCTCTTTTTCTTCATGCAAAAAACATTTATAAAAGGTATTACCTTCACAGGAATTAAAGGATAATGACTAACAGCCCACGCTAAGTTTAGACTTAAAGTGGGTTGTTATATTTTACATACTTTCTTTCTGTTCCAACAACTTCGAATAAGCCATATATAACACATTGATCGCACTTTGCATCACAATCTCTTCAATAATCGGTGATTTATACTGACTAATCTTTTTCTTACTTACAGGAATCACATAATCAGCTTGAGACGCAAGATACGCATCGGTAGTGCCTGTGATTGCGATGATCTTGTTCCCCTGCTCCTTTAAGACTTTAATAAGTCTGGTAATAAAACGTGTTTCTCCCGAGAATGAGATGACTATCGCTACATCTTCATGATCTAATGATATAGCATCATTTAATTGATTCTCATGATTCCCATAAGCGGATGTATATTTGCCTAGTCTCATAAATTTAATCTGCGCATTTCGTGCGAGAACATGCGAAAAGGTAACGCCAAAAAAAGCGATCTTTTTTCCTTGATGTAGGGTGTTCACAACTTGTTTCAGATTATCTGCTTTCATCATTTTTTCGGTTTCATATAAAGCTTCATGTAATTCCTCGAAATAAAAATCCATGCTTAATGATTGATCTTGATTAACTTCTGTTGTATTAAAATCATTAAACTCCCGCGCAAATTCCTTTAATTCCTTATAGGATACATTGTCAAACTTCCGGCAAAAACGAGTCACCGTTGCTGGTGAAGTGTGACAGGCCTCTGCTAACTCATAGATCGATAACTCAGGAATGGTACGAACATGCTTAAGAATATACGTTGCAATGACTACTTCTGAGTTGCTTTGATCAGTTGATGCTTCAATAAAATTCTGTAGTTTGGCAAAAAAGTTATACATAACTGGTTCCCTCAATTTCTTCTTCCATTAGAGCCTATTCTACTCCTCCGCACATTAATTGAAAAGTACCTGCTTTGTTTCATAAAATGAAACTTTTCATCAATTACGTTGATTGGCTGTTAACGTTGGTTCTAGAAAGTAACGTATACACAAACAGTTGGAGTGATTTGATGAAGAAATTTAATATCTTAGTTGTCGGTGGAGGAAGTACATGGACACCAGGTTTACTTAAAAGCATGTGTGTCAGACAAGAGTCTTTTCCAATTAATCAATTAACCATGCTTGATACAAATGCAGATCGTCAAAAGGTTATTGGTGACTTTGCAAACGTTCTATTTAATGAAGAGTATCCCGATATCAAGTTTCAATATACAACAGATAAAGAAGTAGCGTTTAATCAAGAGCTTGATTTTGTTTTTGTCCAAATGCGCACTGGTGGTTTCAAAATGCGTGAGCAGGATGAAAAGATCCCACTAAGCCTTGGTGTCATTGGTCAGGAGACATGTGGACCAGGTGGATTTGCGTATGGAATGCGTTCCATTAAAGATATGATTGAGCTTGTTCATGACGTGCGCAAGTATAATAAAGAAGCGTGGATTTTAAACTATACAAACCCTGCCGCTATTGTAGCGGATGCCTTAAAGCGGGTATTTCCTGATGACAATCACATCTTAAATATTTGTGATCAGCCTGAGAACCTTCTTCGCTCATATGGACGTCTCCTAGATCGTGACCCTCGTAGCTTTGACCCTGTATATTTTGGGTTAAACCACTTTGGTTGGTTTACGCACTTATATGATGAGACTGGGTACGACCTCCTTCCAGAACTTCGTGATAAGATCTTAGATGGTGGCTTTAGACCAGTTGACTTTGAACAACGTGACAAGTCATGGCTTGAAACGTACGCGATGGTTGAACAAATGGTCAAAGATTTCCCTGAGTATTTGCCTAATACGTATCTTCAGTATTATTTATATCCAGATAAAGTATTAAACAAGCTTGATCCTGACTTCACTCGTAGCAATGAAGTAATGGCAGGACGTGAGAAACGAGTATTTACTGAATGTAAACGAGTTGCGGAAGTTGGAACGGCCCAAGATTCATCCGTTGTGCACAACGACGCACATGGGGAGTTTATCATTATTGTCGCAGAATCGATTGCCTATAATCGTGGAGATCACTTTGTTGTCATTCTTGAAAACAATGGCATAGTTGAAAACCTGCCAAATGACGCCATGATTGAAGTAGCCGCTAGTTTAACAAAACAAGGTCCTCGTCCATACGCGGTTGGTGAGATTCCTACTTTCTATAAAGGATTAATTGAGGGACAGTTTGCTTACGAAAAACTGACAGTAGAAGCGTTCCTTGAGGGTTCATATCAAAAAGCGCTACAAGCCTTAACACTTAATCGTACAATCGTTTCAGCAGGCAAAGCAAGAGAAGTTCTTGATGCGTTAATTGAAGCAAACAAAGACTATTGGCCAACATTAACTTAATGGTTAAAAAGGCAAGGGTATTTCCCTTGCTTTTTAACTCACATACAAGTATCCGCTTTCACTATTACACAAGAAACAGGTGATCTAGAATGAGCAACATCTTTAACTTTGAGTTTTTCCAACGAATTGGTAAAACCTTTATGGTAGTGATTTCCCTTTTACCGGCTGCAGGTTTACTTCTTGGAATTGGGACCACTCTGCAATCTCAATATTTTATCGAATATTTTCCCTTCTTAGCAGGTGACGGTTGGCAAACGGTCGGCTCGTTAATGAGAGCAGCAGGTAGTGCCATATTCTCCAACCTTGGAATTTTGTTTGCTATCGGGATAGCAGGTAGCTGGACTGGCGGCAAGGCAGCAGCTGGATTATCTGCGTTTGTTGGCTACTTAATCATGCACACGGTCATTGGTGTTCTTGTTGGGGCCACTCCTGATAATGTCTCAAATCCTGGATTTACAACTGAACTTGGCATCCCTACTCTTCAAGTTGGTGTATTTGGTGGAATCATCATGGGCTTTGTGGCAGCAGCTTTATACCAAAAATTCCATGACTTCCAACTACCCGAAGTACTTTCGTTTTTTGGAGGATCACGTTTTGTGCCAATTGTTACAGCAGGAGCTTCCATTTTATTAGGTGTATTCTTCAGTTTTGTATGGCCGTTTGTCCAAGATTCTATTTTCTGGGTGGGTAATCAGTTAGTTGGTGAAAATACGCCCCCGTTTTACTTATTTATTTATGGTTTAGTGGAAAGAGCATTAATTCCTTTTGGTCTACATCATATCTTTTATATTCCGATTCGTTTTTCAGAAATTGGCGGTACGTATACGACTCTCGCCGGTCAGCTTGTTTCAGGTGACACTGCGATGTATATGGCTCAGCTAGCAGATCGTCAAATGGACTCATCTGTTGAAATAACAGCCGGTCGCTTTATGACTGGTAAATATCCATTTGTCTTATTTGGTATCCAAGCGATTGCTCTTGCTATGTACCATGCTGCGAAACCAGAAAACAAAAAAGCGGTAGGTGGCCTTCTTTTTACAGCCGCAGCAACTGCCTTTTTAACTGGAATCACCGAACCACTTGAATTTACCTTTTTGTTTGCTGCACCATTTTTATATGTCTTTCATTGCTTGATGGCAGGGCTCTCATTCATGTTAATGTATATGTTTGATGTTCACGTTGGTTATGCGGGAGGCGCAGGTTTTATAGACTTCACCCTCTTTGGTATCCTCCCTGGTGTTGGTGAACCTTGGTGGCTTGTCATAATTGTAGGATTAATCATGGCAGTTGTGTATTATGTTGTGTTCCGTTTCGCCATTGCCAAATGGAATCTTATGACTCCTGGACGCGGTGATTCAAGTTCAAATAAATTAACTTCTAAAGATGAATACAAAAACAGAAATAATCAAAGCACCGGTGAACAGACGCAGGCTGAAGGTGTGTTGGCTGCACTAGGTGGAGAGCAAAACATCAAACATATTGATGCTTGCATTACCCGACTACGAGTAAGTGTTCATGATAAATCAGCTGTGAATCATGACAGCTTAAAAGACCTAGGTGCTCGTGGGGTCCTTGAAGTTGGAAATGGGATCCAAGCCATTTATGGACCTAAAGCAGAAATTCTTAAGAATCAAATTAATGATATTATTGAAAAGTAACAAAAAAAATCGATGAGTTTCCTCATCGATTTTTTTTGTTATCTACGCATTCCTTCAAAAGGACGTTTAGCTGCATCGCCTAAATCCTTCATCATGTCGTTGACAGTATCACGTACGTTATCAAAAGCTTCGCCGTTTCGCAGTTTATCATCTGCTTCTTGTACACGGTTAAATGCTTCTGAATCCGTTAAGACACGGATATCTTTTCCGTTAGTCAGATCTTTGACTCCGTTTTCGATATCCTGAGTAAGATCGCCCTTATGATTGTCATCATGCATGACTGCAATAACAACTTGGTTATCATAAGACATTACTCGTGCATCTTTGACGCCATCCATCCCCGCTACATGAGAACGAACTTTTTCGACGGTCTCGCCATCGTAGTCATCCGCATAATTCATTTGAGATTGAGCGCCATGTTTTTTCATACCATCACGACTCTCGACACCAAAACGGCTATCTCTAGGCAGTTTTTTGCCATTGCCTGTTTCCATACGAGTAGCACCACGGTAAATCATCCCGTTTTCGTCAATCATTCCGACACGGTCATTACCAGTTACACCACGAGATAGGCCTGTCATGTGGTTTTTGTTCTCATAGCTTGAACGTTTGACACTTGTGCCATCCATTTTTAAGCCTTGATTCATTGAGTTATTTTGACCACGAGTGCCACCTCGATAGCTCGTCCCATAATTGTTACCACGCATTCCGGCATAACCATCATCCGGAGTCATCATGTCAGTTACAGGTCCCTCTGAATTCATATGAGTGCGGTTTGTACGGTTCATGTTTTGTGTGTTCACACCTGAATCGTCAGTATTTCCACACGCACCCAATAATCCAGTTGATAAAAGAACAGCAGTCGTAACAGTGAGTGTTAGTTTTTTCATATTTGTTTAGCCTCCTTTCGACTTTATTTTGTCTAAAGGAGGCTCATTCTACTCTGTTAGTTCTTGGGCAGTGTGAGGATTAATTGTCAATCCTCGTAATCATCTTGCTCACTATATTGATTGATGTGTTCTGGCTGTTGATACCTTGGCATCGGAATCATTTGACCTTGCTGATTCATCATCATTGGTTCAGTTGGTGCATATGCGTATTCTTGTGGTTGTTGATATTCTTGATAACCATTTCCATTTGAATAAGGCTGCGGCTGCCCTCCATACATCGGCCATTGTGGTCCCCAATGTCCTTGATGTCCATGATGATGATGTTGTTGATGCGGTCTCGGTGGTGGACACGGTGCACAGCCAGGCATCATTGGACTAACTGGCATGTAACAAGGCTGACCCCACTGATGATTTGTTCCTTGTTCTGCTGTTGGCCATCCTTGATTTGGATAATTTGCTCCTTGTTCCGCGGTTGGCCATCCTTGATTTGGATAATTTGCTCCTTGTTCCGCGGTTGGCCACCCTTGATTTGGATAATTTGCTCCTTGTTCCGCGGTTGGCCACCCTTGATTTGGATAATTTGCTCCTTGTTCCGCGGTTGGCCACCCTTGATTTGGACTCATTGCTCCTTGTTGCGCTGTTGGCCACCCTTGGTTCGGACTCATCGCTCCCTGTTGTGCTGTTGGCCACCCTTGGTTCGGACTCATCGCTCCCTGTTGTGCTGTTGGCCACCCTTGGTTTGGACTCATTGCTCCCTGTTGTGCTGTTGGCCACCCTTGGTTTGGACTCATCGCTCCTTGTTGCGCTGTTGGCCACCCTTGGTTCGGACTCATCGCTCCCTGTTGTGCTGTTGGCCACCCTTGGTTCGGACTCATCGCTCCCTGTTGTGCTGTTGGCCATGCTTGATTTGGTGCATTTGCTCCTTTTTGTGCGGTTGGCTTTGATTGGTTTGGTTGATTCGCCGCTTGTTGCGTCGCTTGTTTAGATTGATTTGGCTTCATTGCACCTTGCTCGGCAGTAGGCTTAGGTTGATTAGGTTTTTTTGCTGGTGCTTGAGCCTGTTCTGTAGCTGTAGGTGTTTTTTTAGGTGGTGGCGGTGCATTTGTTGGTTTTTGTTGCATGTAAACATTCATGTTTGCTTGATAATTATTCTTTTGTGCTTCTTTTGTAGGCTTATGTGGCATCATCACTGGTGGTGCTTTTGGTGCTGCTGTTGGTTTAATCGCTTCTTTTTTCGGCTTCATCTCTGTTTTAACTTGCTCTTTTTTGCTTTCCTTAGGTTTTACCGTTTCTTTTGAATAATCCTTCGCTTGACCTTCTTCTTTTTTTACAGCCACACTACCTGATGGAATTTTGATTTTCATTCCGGGCATAATCATATCAGGATTCGCTAGTTGAGAATTGGCTTTTATTAACTCATTAAAATCAACACCATAGGCTTTAGATAATTTCCAAAGTGTATCTCCTTTTTGGACAATATGAATTTTCACTTTATCAACCCCTTCTTAGTCATCCGTTTATAGTATGCGGGACTTGGGCATTATGACACTTCTGCTCATTTAACTACCTCAAGTAGTGTATGTAAGCCATTACTTAAATAGACCTACGTGTTATACTTAATAAAAATGGAGGGTGTGTTGTGACAATGACAAAAGGCGATAAATTAGTTGGCGATCAACGTCGGGCAGCCATTTTAGACTGGCTAACTGAACAAGCTGCTCCAATTACAGGAAGTGAATTAGCTCGGCGATCTAATGTTAGCAGACAGATCATCGTTCAGGATATCTCCATCTTAAAAGCAAAAAACCACGAAATTTTTGCTACTTCACAAGGCTATATGTTATTACCAAAGCCTAAAACTTCAAAAATCACTCAACTATTAGCTTGCAAACATGATCTTACTCAAACAAAAAATGAACTTTATATAATGGTTGATAATGGATTAGTGGTACGTGATGTTATCGTAGAACACTCCTTGTATGGAGAACTAACAGCTTCACTTATGATCAAAACTCGCGCGGATGCAGACTTATTTTATAATCAAATTAGCCAATCTGGGGCACAGCTTTTATCAACCCTTACAGAAGGTGTTCATTTACATACAGTTGAAGCGGACCAACTAAGCCAAATTCAGAAGGTATCTGAGTTATTAAGAAATGAAGGGATATTGCTTGAAGAAAGTTAATGCACCACAGGAGGCAGAGACAGAAGTATATCTGTAGTTTCTTCGCTAAAGGATGAGAGGCATGTCTCACCACAGGTGCGCAGTGTATGTCCGGAGCGTTAGCCTTACTCTATGATCTTGATTCACAAAAAAAACCTAACCATTGTGTGAGATAAACATCACAATGGTTAGGTTTTTCTTTGAATTTATACGTTTCTGCTCAGCTTTTTTTCGTGAGATCCGTTAAGGAATAACAGGTATAACTACCGAGCAGTTCTACTTTACAGCCTAATACTTCAAGCTCTGAGATGGCTCCTGGGATTAAGGTGTCGTCCATTTTTTGATCAATATCAATAACAAAATAATAATTGCCTAAGCCAGTTTTGGTGGGTCTGGACTCAATTTTTGATAAATTAAGCTTACGCCATGCAAAAGCTGATAAGACTTGGTGAAGTGCCCCTGTATAATCCTCTGGTAAAGTAATCATAAGTGTTGTTCGATCACTGATTATGTATGGAGCTGTGACGGTATGCTGTTCACCTTGGCGTCCGAGCACTAAAAATCGTGTACGGTTACTACTATAATCTTGGATATCCTTATGGACAACTGTTAGTCCATACTCCTTTGCAGCAAGTTCATTTGCAATACAGGCCACAGGCTCAGCAGGATTCGTCGCAAGCCACTCTGCAGCAGAAGCCGTTGAGTTTGTATACTCAACTGGTGCATTCTCATACGTCTCTTTTAAGAAATCATGACATTGAGCTAATGCTTGCGGATGTGAGAGCACTCGTTCAGGCTGATTCCCCTTTTCAATCTGTATGGGGTGCATGAGGAACTGCTGAGCAATCGTAACCGTTACCCCTGCAATAATTGGTAATCGCTGTTTATGGATTAAATAATCTAACGTAATATTTACAGAACCTTCTATTGTATTTTCGATTGGAACAACAGTTAGATCTAGCTCATTTGATGAAACCTTGTCCATACTTAGTGGAATCGTTTGACAAGGAACTAGTTCTTCATCTGGAAATAATGCTCTTGCAGCCATTTCTGTAAATGTTCCTTTTGGCCCTAAAAACCCGACTTTCATTCAAAACTCTTCCTTTCTCAACCCGATCCAGCAAGTTCTACTTTTTCAACTGCCTTGAGCTTTTTCATTTGTTCAAATAGTTCATCTAACTGCATAGTAATTGGCGCCGTATCAATTGATAGCGTGATATGAGCTCTTCCTTGAAGGGGAATGGTTTGATTAATTGTTAAAATATTCGCCCCTGTACCCGAAACAATCGTTAATAATTCAGACAGTGTCCCTGCTCTATCTAATAAATTGATCGACAACGTCACAATCTTTTCTTTAGCCATGGCGTGAAAAGGAAATATGCCGTCTTTATATTTATAAAACGCACTCCGGCTTAGACCAACCTTCTGAGCTGCTTCGTTGATCTTTTTTGCTTCGCCTGATTGCAGCATAGACTTTGCTTCTAACGTTTTGATCATTGCATCTGTTAATATATCTTCTCTAATAAGGAAGAACCGTCTCGCTGACATATATCTCTTTCATCTCCCTAGCTTATACACTGTTCACAGTGAGTGTACATAAGTACTCTTACCTATTATAGGAGGATCGGCACTATTTGACAACCGAAAAAAGGAGATGCGAGCACCTCCCCTTTGCTTATTCTACAAATTCAAATTCATAATTTAAGATACGGACAAGATCACCGTTCTCGGCACCTCGTTCACGTAAGGCTGCATCCACACCCATTTTACGTAACTGACGGGCAAACCGACGAACAGACTCATCCCGTTGAAAATCAGTCATTTTAAAGACACGCTCAAGCTCCACACCAACAACATCGTACACACCATCATCTGCACGAGTGATGATAAATGGCTCTTTTCGTTTTTCATGCTTGTACAGTACTCGAGTATCCTCATCCGTTTCCTCATAAAGTGGAAACTCTGGAGCATTTTCTAACTCATCAGCAATTTGTTGCAACAAGATCTTTAATCCATTTTTCGTTAATGCGGAAACTGGAAAAATCGCTGTCTCTTCATTTAGCTGTTCTTTAAATTGGGTAAGGTTCTCTTCAGCATCTGGCATGTCCATTTTGTTAGCTACAATCATTTTTGGACGCTCAGTTAAACGAAGATTATATTGTTTAAGCTCATCTTGAATACTTAGGTAATCCTGATATGGATCACGGCCTTCAATTGATGCCATGTCAATCACATGTACGATGACTCTTGTCCGTTCAATATGGCGCAAGAATTGGTGACCAAGACCTGTGCCTTCATGTGCTCCTTCAATTAAACCTGGAAGGTCTGCCATCACAAAGCTACGATGGTCAGCCGTTTCGACCACTCCTAAGTTAGGAGAGAGCGTTGTAAAATGATAATCACCAATTTTGGGTTTTGCTGCAGAGACTACAGACAAAAGCGTTGACTTTCCTACACTTGGGAAACCAACTAAACCAACATCAGCTAATAACTTAAGCTCTAAGACAACTTCACGTTCTTGTCCGGGTTCTCCGTTTTCAGCTGTATCAGGTGCAGGATTGGCAGGTGTGGCAAATCGTGAGTTGCCGCGTCCTCCTCTGCCGCCTTTTGCGATGACAGCCTTTTGACCAGCATCTGTTAAATCGGCGATAATTTGACCAGTTAGTTCATCCACTACAGTTGTACCTGGTGGGACTTTAACAATCATATCATCGGCATTTGCACCGTGTTGGTTTTTTGGACGTCCATTCTCCCCTTTTGGTGCTTTAAAGTGACGGTTATAACGGAAATCCATTAAAGTACGCAGACCTTCTTCTACAATAAAAACAACACTTGCTCCGCGTCCACCATCTCCACCAACTTGGCCCGCCATCTGGTACATATTTCTCTTCGGTAGGAGACCTGACCGTTTCCGCCATCTCCTCCTTTAGCATAAATCTTTACCTTATCTACAAACATCTACTTTCACCTCTAGTACGTATTCAACAGCTTGATTAAAACTAATCTGCCATGTCCTCACGCTTCTTTTATTAATATAGTAAATACACACTCATACCGATCCTGATGTAGCAATGAACCTTTCAAACCAGAATCCGTTGTTCGGTTGATTATACCTTGCCAATCGGCTTCTTTTAGCTCTGTTTTTCCTACAAACCTAAACGTTAGTGAACAGATTTCCTCCACAAAGTTGAAAGTAATCATTACACTGTTCTCAGAAGTAAAAGAAGACGATCGATCTAGATGATCCATAATCGCACGTACAAGCAAATAAAGAGGCTCTGCCCAATCTTTTAGGGATTTCACTTCGCCTATTACTTCATAATTCATGTCTACTTTTTGACTAGTCCAGTTATAACCAATCAAGAATAAACTTAGTTCAGGTGCATGTATATTACACAATTTGCTTTCAGAGATTGATTTTTGAGTAATCTGCTCAATTATTTCTTCGATACGTTTATAATGACCAAGAGCTAAATTCCCTTTTATCAGTTGTATGGTATTTAACCAATCATGTCGTGTATGTTTAATTGTTGATAAAAGCTCATCATGTTGGCTCATTCTAACTCTCCTCGTTTTCACTTAACGTGAACAGAGTGTATAAAGTGTACAAATCATTTTATCACAGAATAACTTAATCAAACAGGAAACTTAATAATAATCATGCGGAGTTTTAGCTCCATTCCTATCCTTACCAACATTTAACTATTCTAACATAATAAAAAATGTTTATGTCAAGAGTTATTGCGATATTGTCGAATTTTTTTCACAATAAACCTTTACAAATTTCCAATCATTAGCTATAATTTGAAACGTACAAAACAAATTCAAGAAGGGAGCTGAGCAAAAATGATGACATTAACATTTGATCTAATGACTACATCTAACCAACTAAATAACAAAATTGCTCATGCCCAAATTCTTCGTTGAATGTCGACTACTAAAATTGCGCTTCCCCAAAAAGGGAATTCGATATAGTCGCAGGGATGATGCTCCCTGCGGCTTTTTATATCTAAAAAACCCGCAGAAATGACTGCGGGTTTTTTGTGCACTTTTTTAGTAGAAATAATTTGAATAGGAGGAATAAAATGTGATGAATGTATTGAAAGGCTCACTCGTATTAGATTGGTACAAAAAGGTGAAAGGTCTTACCTGAAGGAATCAACCGAACAGACAGGAGGAAAAAAACATGAACGTACACTTTATATTTTTTACAATTATAATTAAAAAACGAACGTATTCAGAAGCTGAACTTAGAGAATTAGCTTATCATCAGCAGATTGTTGAAGAAATTGAAACAAATCGCACAAAATACTTTATGCACATTCGTTAATTTGAGATTAAGAATGTGAAAAAAGCGCAGTACCGGATTATTTCGGTCTGCGCTTTTATTTTGACTATTTATGAAGTATGGCTTTGGCCGCTGCATTTCCTTGATCTATGCAGTCTGGCAACCCTACTCCTTCAAGACCAGCTCCAAGCAATATAAAGACCTGGCATTTGTGTAGAAATATCTTCTCTCATTTTCTCAAGCTTAAAGGTATGTCCAACTTGATACTGTGGATTTGACCACCGGCTTACATAATAAAATTCTGGTTTCTCCCGGATCTCAACAACATTTGATAAATCGTTTAACACAGTTTGTACAATTTCTTCATCTGATTGCTGAACAATTTCGCTGTGTCCAGGTCGTCCTACATAACAACGAAGGATGACTTTACCATTTGGTGTTGTATGATGCCATTTTTTACTCGTCCACGTACATGCCGTAATGGTATATCCACTCTTTCTAGAAATGACAAAACCCGTACCCTCTTCAGTCTGATGAACAGCGTCTTCTGGAAAAGCCATCGCAACTGTTGCAACCGAGGTCATCTCCATCTGTTTAAAATAATCAAAATAAGTATACTGCGCTAACATTTTGGCAGTTACCGGTGGAGGAGTTGTCACGATTACCTCATCAAATAGTTCAGACTCGACGTTATCAAAATCGATTAAGAATCCCGATTCAGTCTTTGTGATATTTTTCACAATTTTATTCAACTGAATGCTTTGTGGATGTAAGTTGTCAGCCACGGCTTCTACTAATGATTCTAACCCGTTTTTTAATGTTTGGAACATGCCTACTTTTTTCACAGGCTTACCTTGGGGTTTTGGTCGACTCTGTTTTATCCCTTTTATTAAACTGCGATTTTTTTCTTCCATCTGTTGAAAATGTGGAAACGTCGCTTTTAAACTAAGCTTATCCATATCTCCACCATAGATGCCTGATAGAAGAGGTTCAATTAGATGATCAACAATTTCATTGCCCAAACGTCTTCTAAAAAAATGACCAAGAGAGATGTCTTCATTTGGACCAATCGTTGCCGGAATAAAAAAGTCACCTAATGCACGGATTTTGCCTAACGGACTAAATAAGGCTGTCGTAACAAATGGTGTTAGTTCAGTAGGAACTCCCATTACTGCACCAGCCGGAATCGGATATAATTTTTTTCCTTTTAGAATATATGATTGGCCCGTATCATTTGTTGTGAGATCTTCTTCAAGCCCAACCTCGCGAATTAAATCGGTCATACTTTCTTTTCGTTTTAGATAGGAGTCAGGACCCGCTTCGATCACGAATCCATCTTTTTTGAATGTACGAATTTTACCACCCAATCGATTTGAGGCCTCAATGACTTGATACTCAATGTTTGCCTCACCACGTTGGTTCGCTTTCTCTAGCTGATAGGCGGCGGCGAGTCCCGTAATCCCGCCACCTATAATCGCAACCTTTTTCTTCACACCGAGTCCCTTCCTTCAATCAGCTTTTTCCGAACAACGTTTGCCAGACTTGCAAGAAACTCTGGGTTTGTATTTGGCATCTTTGGTCGGAAATAATCAACACCAAGCTCGTCCGTCACAATCTTACACTCGTAATCATTATCAAAAAGAACTTCCAGATGATCAGCAACAAAACCAACCGGGCAATAGACAAATGCCTTATATCCTTTTTCATGATAAAGAGTTCGGGTCAAATCCTGAACATCTGGACCAATCCAAGGATCTGGTGTATTCCCTTCACTCTGCCAACCTATCTCGTAATGAGTTAGTCCAGCCTTATCAGCGAGTATATCGGCTGTTTCTTTTAACTGATCCGGATATGGATCCCCAGCAGCAATAATTTTTTCCGGTAGACTGTGAGCTGAGAAAATGACACACGTCTCTTCTCGGTTTGGTACCTGTTTCATTATCTCTTTAATTTGTGTTGTCCAATACTCTAAAAATCCCGGTTCCTTGTACCAAGCTCTCCACACTATGGATCGTTAATCCACCCAAACGCTCTGCCTCTGCCTGAGCACGTCCATTGTAAGATTTCACACTAAAGGTTGAGAAATGCGGTGCAAGAACAAGACTAACCGCTTCCTCCACACCATCTTTCACCATTTCTGCAACGGCATCCTCAATAAACGGGCTAATGTGCTTAAGGCCAAGATAGGCTTTTACCTCATAGTTTTCCAAGCGTTTCATTTAAAATATCTTCAATTCCTTGAGCTTGTTGCTCGGTTATGATGGCCAATGGGCTTAAACCACCTATCGCCTCATATCGATCCATTAAATCTTGAAGTGCTTCTTCACTCGGCTTTCTACCACGTCGAATATGAGTATAATAGGGCTCCACTTCTTCTTTTGAACGTGGCGTTCCATATGCCATAACAAGTAATCCCAGTTTCTTTTTAGCCATAACTATGATCTCCTTCGAACAACCTTATGATGTATGTGTTTGCTTAAATGCCGATGAATATTCATGAACAAATGCCGTTAATCTACGTAATACCGCGGGATCAACTTCAGGGAATACCCCATGACCGAGATTGAAAACGAAATGATTTGACTTCATTCCCTCATCTAAAATTTCTTTTGCTTTCTTTTCGATAACCGGCCAAGGAGCAAGTAGAAGCGCTTGGGTCTAGGTTACCCTGAACCGTTTTTGTTACTCCTAGTGCTCTTGCTTCGTCGACACTTAGTCTCCAGTCAAGCCCCACTACATCCAGAGGTAAACTATTCCATTCCGTTGCTAAATGACTAGCTCCCACACCATGCATGATAAGTGGAACACCTTCAGGTCGAAGTGTAGCAAAAATCCGTTCCATAACTGGCTTAATGAAGGTTACATAATCCTTGCGACACAACGCGCCAACCCATGAATCAAATAGTTGAATCGCTTGAGCTCCAGCTTTAATTTGAGCTTTTACATAAGCAATGGTAACGTCACCAAGCTTGTCCATTAGCAAAAACCATGCCTCAGGATTTGAGTACATAAACGCTTTTGTGTTGTGATAATTTTTAGAAGGACCACCTTCAATCATATAACTAGCTAGAGTAAAAGGTGCACCCCCAAAGCTAATCAAAGGTACTTCAAGCTGTGTTCTAAGTAATTTAATTGTATCTAATACATAATCAACATCTTTTTCCGGCTCAATCATTCCCAGTCGCTCAACGTCTGCCTTTGATTGGATCGGATTATGTATCACAGGACCAATACCTGACTTTATCTCAACGTCCACACCAATCGCTGGCAATGGAGTCATAATATCTTTATATAAAATAGCTGCATCATTGTTATACTGATCAACCGGGAGTTTGGTCACATATGCACATAACTCTGGCTGATGTGTAATTTCAAATAAAGAGTATTTCTCCTTGATTTTTCGATATTCCGGCTGAGATCTGCCTGCCTGCCTCATATACCAAACTGGTACATGGTCATGCGCTTCCCCTCTACACGCCTTTAAAAATGTATCATTCCATTGCTTTTCTCCCATAGCGTTTGTCCACCCTTCTCTACTTCTAGAACCCGAACACTTTTTAATCCACTATATAGTTTACTTTATTTTATAAAGAAAAGCATTCTATGCGAATTAATTACTCACCTTTCACTATAATAACCTGATTAACCATTGTATACACACAATGAGCAACTGTCATAAATTTGATGAAAACTAGAAGGTGCGTGGACGGGGTTCTTTACTGATATGAGGGGCTCTTTCTCGATTTCCTGTTCTCTTTACCGATATGCGGAGCTCTTTCTCGATTCCGTCCTCTCTTCCTCGATTCCGCTCTCTCTTCCTCGATTCCGCTCTCTCTTCCTCGATTCCGTCCTCTTATCCTCGATTCCGTCCTCTCTTCCTCGATTCCTCACTCTCTTCCTCGATTCCGCTTCCTCATCCCCGATTCCTCACTCTCTTCCTCGATTCCGACCTCTCTTCCTCGATTCCGCTCTCTCATCCTCGATTCCGTCCTCTCATCCTCGATTCCGCTCTCTCTTCCTCGATTCCATCCTCTCATCCTCGATTCCGCTCTCTCATCCTCGATTCCGTCCTCTCATCCTCGATTCCGTCCTCTCATCCTCGATTCCGTCCTCTCATCCTCGATTCCGTCCTCTCATCCTCGATTCCGTCCTCTCATCCTCGATTCCGCTCTCTCATCCTCGATTCCGCTCTCTCATCCTCGATTCCGCTCTCTCATCCTCGATTCCGCTCACGCCGAAAAACAAAAAACCGGCGAGAGCTCTCACCGGTTCTAAAATGAAAATCCTATGTTAAAATCTGCTTCGGCTATGTTGGAGGTTTCTCCTTCGATGCCGGCGTTTGAATCATATGGAACCACTTCATAGGTTTTGGAGGAGAAGGGATTTAGCCTTGAATGTGCGTAGCTACCGCCTTCTATTCCAGAGGCTACTAATTCTTTTTCGCCTTTATGCACCTCATAAATGTTATACCGAACGCGTTCGTCTTCTGATGGTGTCCATTCTAAATCGACTGTTAGTAATCCTTTGCCACCTACTCGCATGGATGCTTTTAGATCTTCTACTGCTAGGAGTGGAATTGGTGGTGAGAGGTCCTCAACATCGTCTGGTTTTTCAAAGGCTACGTTCCGCAACTCATCCGGCAAGTCATTTACAATGTTCTTGAATAATACCGTTGGATAGGCGCTACCTTCATTTAAATAATGATCTTTATTCGTAGTATCATAACCCATCCAGACAGCCCCTACCACTGTTGGTGTGTACCCAACAAACCAAGCATCCGTAGTGGCTCCTTCAACACCCTGATAGGCAGTAGTACCGGTTTTTCCGGCAATTGGTGTTTGCGCAGTTCCTGCCGTTCCTGTTCCGTCCGTAATAACGGATTCAAGCATTCTAGTGATATTCCAGGCATTCTGCTTAGATAAGACTTCTGTTTGAACAGGGCTTGCTTCTCCAATTTTTTCGCCACTGTGATCATAGAGTTCTTTAATAAAATAAGGCTCAATAATTCGACCTTCTTCATTAAATGCACGATACGCCTTTGTTAGTTGGTAAGGTGTTACGCCTTCGTTTAGTCCTCCTAAAGCAAGCGATAAACCGTGGTCTGATATTTTGAATCCAAATTCTCCGACCATTTTTAACGATCGATTAATGCCTATTTCATTCAACAACCAGACAGCTTGGTGCATTGGCAGATTGTACTAGTGCATCGTACATCGTCATTTCACCCGTGTACTGCTTGTTGTAATTTTGTGGTCTATATGTTCCATATGCCAATCTTTCATCACGCAGCATTGAGTACGGGCTATATGCACCTGATTCAAGAGCTGGTGCATAGACAGAAATTGGTTTAAAGGTAGATCCTGGCGAACGTTTGACATTAACCCGGTTTAACCCTAAGCGAACGTAATCTCTGCCTCCTTGCACGGCAAGGACGCCTCCTGATTCACTATCCATCATCATGACACTCGCTTGTGCATCCTCATTACCTTCAGGGAAGTAAACATCATCTTGCAATTTATCGTAGGTTGATTGTTGCAAAGACTTGTCCATAGGCACAACAATTCGGTACCCACCTGTCATTAGTTCCTCTTGAGAAAGGTGATAACGATTTTCTGCTTCTTCCATCACCATATCTATGTACGTATATAGTGCTTCATCCTTAACTGGATTTTGCAGGTCTAGTGCGATAGTTTTGCCTTTAGAGCGTACACTTTCTTCCGCCGTGATAAATCCTTGATTCTCCATTAACGTGAGGATTAGATCTCGACGTTCCTTACTTCGATCTGGATCATTAATCGGTGAGTAGCTATTTGGTGCTTTTGGTAATCCTGCTAGAAGGGCGCCCTCATCAACAGTAAGCTCACTTACATCTTTATTAAAATAAAGATTAGAAGCAGTTTGCAGACCGTACGCTCCATGACCAAAATAAATTTGGTTTAAGTACATTTCTAAAATTTCATCCTTGCTATAACGTCGTTCTAAATTTATAGAAATAAAGACTTCTTTTATTTTTCGAAGCCATGATTTTTCATTTGTAAGGAACACATTTTTGGTGAGCTGTTGGGTAATCGTACTTCCCCCTCAGACTTGCCACCTGCTATAATATTTCGATACATCGCTCTACCAATGGACCTGAAATCAATGCCTGAATGCTCATAAAAGCGATTGTCTTCTACAGCAACAAAGGCTTCCTGTACATGTTCTGGAATGGTATCAATCGAGACAGGCTGTCGATTTTCAACATATACTCTTGTGATTAACTCTCCAGATTCATCAACCAATGAACTTGAGTTGTTCATAATAAGTTTTTCATTATCAATAACATAATTACCTGCTAAAATAACAATGGCATAAACAAGTAGACCGGTTACGAGGGCAATACCCGCCAATATGAAATAGGTAAGTATTTTTTTCAACACTGTCATTCCCCCCCTTTTGTTGCAACTAGTTTACCCAAGCTTTCCCTTATTTTACATATGCTTCTACTCAACAAGTCCATGCCGATGTGCGTATATGGCTAGTTGAGTTCGATCATCCAAGTCTAACTTGTGTAGAATATTACTGACATGTGTTTTTACTGTCTTGATCCCGATGTATAAATGCTCAGCAATTTCCGAATTGGTTTTCCCATCTCCTATTAATAAAAGCACATCAAGCTCCCTTGCAGTCAGTTCTTCATGTAATAGTTTCACTTGGTTTGTTCTCATCTTGTTCATCATCTTTGTTGCGACCTTTGATTCTACAACCGGTTCTCCTTTGGCTGCAGAACGAATCGCCTTTGCAATATCAGAGGCAGACGTTGTTTTTAATAAATAGCTAAAAGCACCCGCTTCTATCACCGGGTACACCATGTCATCGTCTATAAAACTAGTTAAAACAATAATTTTACTATCTGGTTTTTGCTCCATAATCTTTTTTGTTGCCTCTATGCCATTCATGTTTTCCATTAGGAGATCCATTAAAATGACATCAACCTCATGCTCTAAAGCGAGCTTTGTCCCACTCTCTCCATCATTTGCTTCACCAATCACCTGAATGTCTGCCTGCGTGGACAGATAAGCACTAACACCCATTCTAACCATTTCGTGGTCATCAATTAATAGTACTTTAATCATCCTTCTTTTCCCTCCATGCTAACGGAACCTTAGCTTCAATCTGAGTGCCCTTACCCTTAGCTGATTTCACTTGAAGTAACCCACCTATTTCAATCATTCGTTCTTTCATTGTCTGCAAACCATAGGAACCTTGACTAATCTGGGCAGGATCAAAGCCATTCCCGTTATCAATGATGGATAGCTTCCATTCGGATTTGCCGGCTTTAAGTGTACACTCAACTTTGGTTGCTTCAGCATGTCGGAGAATATTAGAAAAAGCCTCCTGTACCATTCGAAATAGTTGATCTTCAAAGCCTTGTGGAAGATTTAAATTTGGTTCAATTTCATACACGATCTGTAAGTCTTGCTTCTCTTCCATCTCGAGGAATAATTGGTTGAGTCCTTCTTGAAGACTTCTTCCTTTTAATTGAGTTGGTCTCAAATGTAGCAGTAAACTTCTCATTTCAGATTGAGCGAGGTTTGCCATCTTTTCAACACTTTTAAGTTGTGTCAGATTAATCTCTTGGTTGAGTTCTGCACCCTCTTTGATCGCTGCTGTCATCATGGAAATCGCAAATAGTTGCTGACTCACTGCATCATGCAGCTCTCTGGCTAAACGCTGCCTCTCTTCTGTTACTGCAGCCCGTTTGACCGTGTCCTGCATGTTTGCATTTCGAGTCGACAATCTTTGTAACGAGGCGACCTGTTCTTCTACATGCTCAGCCATTGAATTCATTCTTGTGACTAGCTCTGTGAGTTCATCCTCTCCTTCTATACGAATACGATGAGAAAAGGTTCCACGTTCATATAAGGCCGCGCCATGTAACAGAGATTCCATCCGTCGTTTTAATGGTTCTGCCTGAAGAAAACCACTAATGAATCCTGAACCGATAATTAGTGCTAAAATCCACAATAGTAATGGTACACCAAATAATTGACGATCGAATAATACTAAAAATCCGCGGTTTTCTTCGTTTGTAACCATCAGTATGACTAAAATGGTCACTAATAAGGAATGAACTAATCCATGTTTAACAAACTGCCATAAAAAACTTGAAAGGCGCTTCTTCATATCTCACGCACCTTGACAGATCCTACAGCACAGGAAAGAACAAGTTTCACTTTTCTTACGCTGTTTTGATAATCAGGTGATCGTAGAAGAACCGTTTGATTAAAACCACCTTGTTTAGAATGCAAGATGGAGCTTTCACCCACCAAAACATACGATTGAATGGCGTATCCTAAATCCTCAGGCATGTAAATATGAACGTCACCAATCACATTTTGTACGATAATTAACGTTTCACCCTCTGGAATAATGGCTTTTGCTAAATCAATGCGAACATCGCCAATGCCATTCCAAATCGTCATATCTGTTAATTCGAAGGCAGAGTGGGTATAACGGACTTCTCCAAGCAGACTTCTTTTTATAATGGTTTGGTTGTCTCCAACTTGTTGAATTGGTTTTTCCTCTTCAATTGGTTGTTTCTGCTCTTCAACCTTCTTTTTCTGTCTCTGTTTCTTTTTCGGTTTTGTTTTTTTATCTGAACGAACCATTTGCCAACCAGCGTATAACAAACATAAAGACAAAAATAACGTAAAGAAATTTATATGAAACAACTGACCAAAAAAGATAACAATAGCTAGAAAGAAAAATAATCTTCCGAGCCTCCGCTTTTGTTTTTTAACGAAAAATACCCCTAAGGCAAGGAAGACCAACGGCGCCACTAAGGAGTTCGAGAAAAAGGCAAGTGTATTAAATAGAATGATTAAACCAACTGCTGCAAAAATACTCCCTATTATCGTTCTGCGCACGATCTTCCCTCCTTTCCGCTGTCAAATTTATTCGAATGTGATATCTCCAGAAAGAGTTGATATGCTTATCTGATAGTCTCCATCACCTATTGAATTGCTATACTCTCTTGCTTTTACACTGCTGCCTTGTTCAGTTATTGTCCCACTTAACGTATCAACATTATAATGAGCATTCCATTTAGGTGCTGAAACTCGAACATCCCCTGATACTGTGTCCACTTGGATATCCCCTTGCTCATCAGAGTAACCAAATTCTATATTTCCAGATACGGAATCCGCTTGAACTTCATCACTTGTTATATCCGCCAATTCCACCTTACCTGAAACTGAATCAACATTTACAGTTTCCGCGTGCAAAAGCCCTGAGTTGGTAAACCCTCCAGAAACCATCTCAACATCAATGTCTTCGAACGTAAAATCACCATCTAGAGTTAAGACACCTGACACTGTTGAAAGATTAAGATCTTTTGTATAGTTTTTTGGGAGGTAGACAACAGCTTCTCGATCCTTTAGATCACCAAAAAATGATGGGAACCAACGAAATCCTTTTTGCTCGGTAAGGATTTCTAGCTTACGACTATTTCGTTTCACATTAAAGATGTCCTTTACTTCTTCTCCAGTTATGCTTACTCTTAATTCTTTGTCATCAGTTGGTACAATTGTCCAATTAACAGCCTTGCTTTCTAATGACAATTCATTGATTCCATCTATATTTTCCGTTACTTCTGATACTTTAGAATTTGCGTTTTTTGTATAAAAGAAAGTCGAGGCTGTTACCAGTAATAGTATAACACCAACACCCATCATGACGAAGCCTAGTAGTTTTTTCACGCACACACCGCCCTTGTCTATTAGTCACTATAAATGGTTTTCTTCGTTTTCACAAGATAGAAAAGCGAGGTTTCCCTCGCCTATCTAATCTCTCATTATGACTTTTGTGACGCCTTTAATTGTGCAAGCTCTTCTTCAATCTCTGCTTTTAGGTCGTCGTTTTCAATTTCAATTGCTGCCTGTTTCCACTGATCAAATACCTCAGGTTCACCCTGCTTAAATGAACGGCTTGTGCGCGAGAACATTTTCTCAAGCTCTGCTCCGGCTTTTGCTACTTCTTTTTGTTGCTCAAGCTCTTGCTGCTGTTCAGCCTTATAATGTAAAGATTGCTCTAGCTCTTGAACCTCATCATTAAGGCTTGCAATCAACTCTTTATTTTGCTCAATAAGAGCACGATATTTTTCTTGCTCGCCTAGAGCATGCCTTTTTTCCAAAAGGGCTCTTCTCGCAAAGTCTTCTTCTTCCTTCTCAATGGCAACTGTCGCTTGTTGTTGTCTTTTCTCAGCTAGCTTGCCTGCCATTTCAATAGAGCGTTCAAATGTTGTATACATACGCTCCTGCTTAGCGATTTGGTCTTTTTTCTTTCTGATTAAATCCTTTGTATCACGAATATCCTGCTTTAACAGTGCCAATGGATCCTCCATGCGCTCTAATCCCTCATGGATAGACGCTTTTACCAAACGTTGAACTCGTGTCGTAATACTCATTATGACATCCTCCTCTATTATTATTTATTCATGATTCTTGAGAACTCTTCATCTAACGAACGACTTTTCTTTACGACCGGATTAGTGTGATAATCCGTATCGGAGTCACTTCCTTCATCCTCATCCTTAAAGTAACGATAGCCCCAAAATACAAGCAAACTAGCAATGAAAAATGGAATCAATGCTCCGACTCCACTAAGAGTCATCATTCCTCCAAAAATAAATAACACGATACTACAGCTGATATGCCGCCTTTTTGCTGGTACTTTTTATATCCCCAATACAGAAGACCAAGTCCAATCGCAAAAGGAACAAGTCCACCTAAATGAACACCAATCATTCCAAGCAATATCACAACACCGATAATCATCAATACAATACCTAAACCAGGATTCTTACGTTTTTTCAATGTTTTTCTCCTCCTTTCCTTTCGTTATCCTTATTGTAGGTGAGCTGAGCTTTTTTTACGCCAAGCTGCAGCATGGTTTTCTCTCCGTCTTCAGGCTGATCCTACTCTAAGCCTCTCGCGTTGAATCCGCCTTCATTTTGTCATGGTTATAGGGACAAAAGTTCGTTATACTAGAAGTGCAAGTCTTACATAGACTAAAAGAAAAGTGTGAAATCAGGAGTGTGAATGATATGGAGGTTTCAATATGGTTGGCGTTTTTCGCTTGGAATGGTTTCGTTTCTGTCTCCATGTATCTTTCCATTAGTGCCTGCCTACTTAGCCCAATTAACAGGCTCCACTATAGCCGATGGACAAGTGCAAGCTGAGAGGCATTTGATTTTAACAAGAAGTTTGGGGTTTATTTTAGGGTTCACAATTATATTTGTCCTAATGGGTGCATCATCTTCGTTTTTAGGACAGATCTTCGCAAATAACCGTCAATTAATTGAACAGCTTGGTGGAATTTTTATTGTTTTATTTGGGTTACAGATGGTTGGAGTAATCTTCTCAGATCATTGCTTACAGAAAAAAAGTTACCAATAAAACCACGAAAATCAGCCAGCTTTTCTAATTCTTTGTTGATTGGATTTTTGTTTGGAGCAGGTTGGATGCCTTGTATTGGTTTAGTTCTAGGATCAATTCTTATTATTGCGAGTAACGGGGAGACGATGAGTTTTGGTATTCTTTTACTCTTTGTATACTCAGCGGGTCTTGGAGTGCCGTTTTTAATTGTAGCATTTTTCTGGTCAAAATCTTTATCAAAGCTCAGAGTGATAAACAGATGGTTACCAACGATTCAACGTGTGAGCGGGATATTAATGATCATTCTAGGAATTTTACTCTTTACGGGTTATTTCCGTGTTCTCTCGGCATACTTTGCACGTTTTGTTCCGTTTTTTAATTTTTGAGTACAGAAGTAAACAGGATAATAAATACACGGACGAAACAAAACAACAAACGATATTATTAATAGGATCGTTTGTTGTTTTATATTTAGGAATGATTATGGTGATTGGGCATCTGGAGACTACCTCCTTGCTGCGTGTACCTACGTTATAAAAAGAGTTAGGGTTTCTGGTAACAATGACTTCCAGATCCATTTCCTCAACCGATTTAAAATAACTCGCAGCGTCACCATAAATAAATGTTAGTTGTTAATAATATCCACAAAAAAATAGGAAGTAGTAACTCCCTATTTTCGCTTTTCCTATAATGCTGCTGTTTTGTTCAGTTGTTTGAGTTTTCTTCTTCCCATTTCTTTAGTGACTCTTCAAGTACATCATAATCAAACCCCGATTCGGTCACAAATCCTTCTAAAGACCAAATGTATATTTCTGCATTTTTGATATGTTCCTCAGCTTCTACTAGCCTATCTTTGTATCGTTCATCCTCAAAATCAGGTAGCACACGCGCCAATCCACCACTAACTAAAGCGTAATTAATATTATGCGTTTCTTTGCCTTCACCTACATACCAAATGTATCCAAGCGATTCTCCATCCTCATTTTCACTAGGATTGGCACGTACTAATTTTACGGTTTCACCTACAGCTTGATACGGCTCGGCCCAACCTTGTGCGCCTGTAACCCATTCATGATCCCCTTCTGTCGGTGCTTCAAGTCCTGCAAGTCGGATCGTTTCTTGTCCGTTTTCAGTTTCGACAACAACATTATTACCATCAATTGCTTCCACTAAGGTGACTTCTTCGTACTCATTATCTCCTATTGCGATTCCTCCCTCTGCTTCCGCTTCAGCGTCTGCTTCCGCTTCTAGTTCTGCTTCTGTTGGTTCGGGATCTTCAGCTTGCGTTTCTTGTTCACTCTCACCAGAGGACTGTACTGCATTGTCGCTTTCTGAATCACTGTTGCATCCTACAAGAGTAATGGCTAACGTCATTGTAAAAATGGACATGTACCATTTGAATGATTTTGTTGAATCTGCTCCGTTCGCTATTTTAATCACAGTCCTGCACCTATCCTTTTCAAATTAATTTATATAGATCAATCCACAATTACTCTAATATCCTTTTTTCAACAAATATAAACTGATTTTTATAAGCTATCCTTTTTTTACCTCAACCCTACTTTTATCGGTTTTTATCTTTTTAGCTATCCACTCTTTCATATAATGGACACGATCACCACGCTCTAATGTTCTAAGTTCCTTAGTAAGCATCTCAATTTCATCATACTCATCAGAAAGAAAAGAACAGAAAAGAACGATATTCATATGAATTTGTTTTACCATCGAGAACAGCTATTGATTTTTTAATTTACTAAAATTAGTGTTTGGATGCAGTCAAGAAACTTAACATGTCAAAAGACTGTTTATCTAATCTTTTAAGAGTCTGAGACAGTCTTTGTTGGAACAAAATAAAATCGGCGAACGATCCTGACAATAGGACCGTTCGCCGTTTGATTTTGGAAACTGATTAGCTATTAGTATTCTCATTAAGCTAATTTGTATTTTGAAACAGATGAACATCATAAATTAGGACCTTCACCTTGGGTCAACATGCGCATCCGGTAGCTGTTCATGGCAGTTACTTTAAGCAGGTCTAGGAAGTGGCTGTTGGCTGCGGCTCCTACTACTGCGCCAAAGCCAGGAATTAGTTGGAGCATTTTTGGGAGATCAATAAAATCTCGATAGCTTAATTGGAATGCCTTCCAATCCATTGTGAGTGGGTCTTCTGGGTTTGTTGGGAGTTGCTTGGCATAGTCCTCCCAGTTCTCGACTCTCTCTAATAACTTAGCCCGTTCCTCGCCTTCAGAAAAAGCAAGTTGGAAAATGGTTAGTAGAAATAGCCGTTCTTGAAATTCCCTGCAGTCGTATCCATAGGTAATGGCTGTATCAAACAAACATTTCATTTTAATACTTAACAGCAAAGGGAAGTCAGCCATGCCGAGCAATATCCCACCTGCTCCCGTACCAATACCCTCTGCAATCGCCGTATTTTTATAAGTACGGAAGAGTTCTTGAACCTCTTGCTCACGCTCTTCAAATGTAGTTGTTAAATCCAACTCTTTTTTTGAAATATACTCTGATCCAGTTAACGTTGCCTGCACCATATGCTTCACACTTACAGTGACAACCGAATGAACTTTTTCTGGTATAAAGGTGTTCATTTTCTTCTGCCACTTCTTCGCAAAACGACCAGTCATGGATTGGCTTTTGCCGAGCTTACGTTTCCACCTGATCATTTCCTCTTTTGCTTCCTCTTCATATAAAGAAACGATTGTGCCTCACCTCTCTACTTAAACGGCTTGTTTTTTGCGGCGGTGAATAAATGATGTGCTACCTAAATACGCGAATACTAGTCCTGCTGCTAAGCCAACAACTGCGATTAACGCATCTCCTACTAGAAAAAGCACAACAGCTAAAACCACAGCCATAAATGATAGGAGCTTTAAACTTAGTGATGTTAGTGCTTTTTTTCTTCCTTCTGGTTCAGCAGGGTAAATATCTACCCACATATTCATATCGTAATGATACCAAATCGTTGAGAGCTGCATCATAACCATATGCATAAAAACAATAATTATCGCTATTTGAATCCAACCACCCGGTAGAATGTATAGAACAAACGCACCCACTGCCATCAATCGTAGATAAATCCCAAGATAATCGTTCGCTCGAATAAAAGAACGACTCATTAAGAATGTGTAAACGGATTGATTTTTTCCAACAAGGATAGGGATCAACCAGCTTAAGTATTTGCGTTCTCGTACTTGATTACGCAGCTGTGGTACATCGGTAAAGGCATTTGCAATCCGGTAGAAGAACATGACCATACTCTCTTCGACCTCTATCAAATGGTTCCATTTCAACGAGTAGGTTCGGGCAAGTTTTTTCCAATATAGAAAATAGAGTCCAAACATCAATAGCAGAACGATGCCTACAAAGGCGATCCCTGCTTGGGAAAACAATAAATACAGAAGCACTACATTAATAATAGCGCGGAGTACCATATGAGATACTCTCTCCTGCTTACTTTGTAAACGTTGCTCCTCCCAACTCGAAAGCACGTTCCAAAGTTTAGCCAGAACTAAAACAGCAAGTGTTGACCAAAATACAGGACCTGTACCGATTCTTAGGACAAATAACGGACCTAATAACAGGAGACAGAGCACAATGAGTCCAACCTGGATAAAAAACGAGTAACGAATGGCGGAACGGAAATAATCACTCATTTTTGCTTCAAACGGTAATAAAAACACCACATCAGCCTGCTTCACAAATGTACGCACGCGACTTCTTGTTAAAATAAATAGAAATACAACTGTAAAAAGTTCTACCGTAGGAAATTGTTCAGGTAGCTGCTCTAAAATTTGTTGGTAATAATAGCTTCCAACAATAAACAAAAAGTAAACCGTAAACAAAAATCCGCTATTTCCAATTAACTTTAAGTAACGTCCTGCTTCACTCCAATAAGATTGGACCCTCTCTTGCCATAAGCTTTGCGCATTCATATCGTTTCATCCTTGGTCATTTCAATATAAATGTCATCAAGGGTTGCCTTAGGCTGTCCAATATGTTGCTGCATTTCAGCTAATGTGCCTTCTAGTACCTTACGTCCGTGATGCAAGATGATGAATCGGTCACAATACCTTTCGGCTGTTGCTAATATATGCGTCGACATTAAAACAGCAGACCCTCGTTTTTTCATATCCGAAATAAAATTCAGGAAGGACTGAATGCCCAGTGGATCTAAACCAACAATCGGTTCGTCTACAATGTATACAGGTGGTTCGATTAAAAATGCGCTCATAATCATTACTTTCTGACGCATTCCTTTAGAAAAATGGCTCGGATACCATTTTTTCATTTTTGTCATTTTGAATTCTTTTAGTAACCTCTCTGCACGCTCTTCAAAATGCTTAGGATCAAGTCCATAAGCGACACTAGTGAGCTCAAGATGCTCCCAAAGAGTTAGTTCATCATATAAAACAGGTGTTTCAGGTATGTACGCATATGAGCGACGGTATTGATTGGCATCTTCTTTAAATGAAATTCCATCTATTGTGATTTCACCTTTTTGTGGCTGAAGCAATCCTAAGATATGTTTAATGGTTGTGCTTTTACCAACCCCGTTTAAGCCGATTAATCCTACAATCTCTTGCTTGTTAACGGAAAGGTTCACATCATGTAGGACTGGTTTTTTTGGGTGGTATCCACCAGTTAGACCAGTGATTTTCAATAGCTCTGTCATCATACTCCACTCCCTTATGTATGTATCTTACCAAAATCAGCTTATGAAAAACCAGTCACAGCTCAATGAATTGTAAGATAAAGGCTTGTCCTTTGCTCATTGTATTCTAATCAATAAAAAAAGAGACTTAAAAAACCGTCTCTTTTTTCTTTAGCTGTCTAATCCTGACTAGCTTCCCTCACCGTATTGATTAACAACGGCTTCTCGAATTTCTTCAATTGACTTATCGTTTTGCCATGCTTCAATGCTGTATGCTGCCGAGTCAATACAGGCATTACATCTGGCTCCATGATCATTCCAAGTAACCGTACCATCATCAGCTTGATCATAAATAAAGGATTGATATAAATTGTCTAATTCTCCTGGCTCACCATTTACATCATAACTAGGTAATTGCTCGAGCACCTCTTGAAAATCGGATATGCCCTTATAAAGATTGCCTATATTATCAGGATAATATTCTAGGAAACTTGGAAGGTTCTGCACGGATGCAGTTTCTTCAAGTACATCTTGATTATCATTTTGATCCGTTTGAGTTTGGCACCCTGCCAGTAGGATTAAAAAAGCTGTACCTATTACAAAAAATCGTTTCATACGTCCACTCCATTTCAACAAACAATTCTTTCAAAGTATACCACAGGATGATTTGTTCACTTCTTACAATCTAACGAATTCTCATTGAAAAACCTAATAGTAGAGAGTAAGCTAATGGACAAGATCTAATATTACTTAAGAGAGGATGAACCACTATGACTTCATGCATATTTTGTAGCATTATTGCAGGAGATATTCCATCTAAAAAAATTTACGAGGATGAGCATACCTATGCTTTTTTTGATATTAGCCAAGTAACCAAAGGACACACATTAGTTGTACCCAAAAATCACCATGAGAACTTATTTGATTTACCAGAGTCTGAACTAAATCATGTATATCAATCCGTACAAAAAGTTGGTCACGCTCTAAAAGAAACGTTTTCTCCTGCTGGTTTAAATCTTGTAAATAATAATGGTGAGGCTGCTGGACAAACCGTTTTCCATTATCATGTTCACCTTATCCCTAGATACGACTCAACTGATGGTTTTCGAGCAAAATGGGAAGAACACGGATCAGAATATTCTGAAGCAGACCTCGAAGCAATGCGAGTAGAACTCGTCCAATCACTTTCTAAATAAGGAATTTACTTAGCTAACTTAAAAAAAGAAAATGTTATGTGTTTCTATGATAGGATAGAGTTACATTGACACGCACTAAAGTGGTAAAGGGGAGAGATTATAGATGAGTCCAGTGTATAACTTTAATGCAGGACCTGCAGCACTGCCAAAACCTGCGCTTGAAGCAGCCCAAAAAGAACTGCTTAACTTTAATCATACGGGAATGTCCGTTATGGAACTCAGTCATCGCAGTTCAGATTATGATGCTGTTCATCAACAAACAAAACAATTACTAAAAAAATTAATGAACATTCCAGACACACATGAGATCTTATTTATCCAAGGTGGAGCAAGTCTTCAATTTGCGATGCTACCGTACAATTTATTATCGTCAAATAAGATTGGTCAATATGTGTTAACAGGGTCATGGTCTGAGAAAGCAGTAAAAGAAGCAAGTTTTATTGGAGAAACAAATATAGCTGCTTCTACAAAAGAGTCCAACTATACTTCTATTCCCGACTTAAAAAATGTACATTTCTCAGACAACGACGCGTATGTTCATATCACATCAAATAACACAATTTATGGAACCCAGTGGAAGCAATTCCCCGATTTGACTCATGCTCCATTGGTAGCAGACATGTCCAGTGACATCCTATCAAGAAGTCTGGATGTTGAGAAATTTGGACTCATTTATGCAGGAGCCCAAAAGAATCTTGGTCCATCAGGAGTCACTGTTGTTATTGCAAAAAAAGAAATTATTGATTCTGCACAAACAAATCATGTGCCAACGATGCTGCGTTACAGTACGTTCTCTAAAAATGATTCATTGTACAATACACCTCCTACCTTTGGCATCTATCTTTTAGGGAAGGTACTTGAATGGGTTGAATCAATTGGTGGGCTTACTAAACTTGAAGAAGCAAATGAGGAGAAAGCTAGGGTTATTTACGAAACAATTGACGAAAACAACGGATTCTTCAGTGGCCATGCCGAAGCGTCAAGTCGTTCATTAATGAATGTAACCTTTACACTACCTAACGAAGAATTAAGCAAATCGTTCTTAACACTTGCAAAAGAACGAGGCTTTGTTGGACTAAATGGTCACCGTTCAATCGGTGGGTGCAGAGCCTCCATTTATAACGCAGTTCCACTGGAAGCATGTGTTGCCTTACGTGACTTAATGATTGAATTTAAACAAGCTAACTAATAACAATCAACCATCCGGCACACGAAAGAAAAAAAACAATCGCAATGATGTACAGAATCAGTGCAGGACGATGTTTTCGAACATGTTCTGCCTGAAAGATGCAATAAAGCCCTACAAGGCTAGCGGTAATAAATAGCATTATAATTCCCTCAATCATAAAAAACACCCCTCTCATTATGTGTATGCAAATGATTGGTCCTAAGACTATTTAAAAGGAGAGTTCTTCTATGAATCTAAAATCAGTTGGAATTGGCTTGTTAACAGGTACTGTCATATCTGGAGTTGCCGTTTTACTTACAGCCCCTGCGTCCGGTAGGGACATAAGAAATGGCTGTCAAAGTTCTATTCAATCCTTTCGTCAATCAGCAAAACAATTGTCCAGAGAAGGAATTGAAATTAAAGACCAAGCAGTTGAGACTATTAAATTTGGCGGGGACATCTTAAAAACCGCAAGTAGTGAGCTTAAGACATCTTTCGAGCAATGGCAGGAAGATACCGCACCCTCCATCGATCGAATTAAAGCCGAAGTTGAAGGAGTTCAAAAAAATATAGAAGAACTTCAACAGCTGACTAAAAAAGATTGAGTAGGATTTTTGTATTTTCCGAAAATTAGTACTTTATTTCTTACCCATTTCTTGTCATAATAAAAGTATTCAAAAATAATGTTGTGAGTATTGGTGTAGAGTATTTTTTGTTGACGGATTATGGACGGAGGAGATTAGATGGAACACCAGACGCCGCACTCCTTAAAGCAATCGGTTATGTTTAGTCATCGACTTGCTCAATTGAGTAAAGCCCTTTGGAAATCAGTTGAAAAAGATTGGCAAGCATGGATCAAACCTTTTGACTTGAATTTAAATGAACATCATATTCTTTGGATTGCCTATCAATTAGATGGCGCTTCTATTACAGACATAGCTAACTTTGGTGTAATGCATGTCTCCACTGCCTTTAACTTTTCAAAGAAGTTGGAATCACGGGGGCTTTTGACATTTTCTAAAAAAGAAAATGATAAACGAAATACGTATATCTATTTAACTGACGAAGGTCAAAAATTATTACTCGAAACATTCCAAAGCTACGATGAACATACGTATAGTGTATACGGTGGAGCACTTCCAATAAAAGAATTGTATGGAAAATTCCCTGAATTCTCTGAGTTAATTAGTATTGTTCGCCATGTATATGGAAGTGATTTTGTCGATCGTTTTGAGACTTCTTTACTTAAATTTGAAGATTGTTTAAATGATGATGATGGCTATCTGTCTATTAAAAACGAAAATGAAGAGAAACCAGTGGATGTTTCCTAAATCTCTTAATACGTGAAGAAGGCTGACTTTTTAGTCAGCCTTCTTCACGTATTACTCATTCACAAACATTTCTACTTCAATCTCATCATTTGCTAAATCAAATGCTTGTACTCTAAAGGAATAGCGATCATCAAATTGAGCATTTGTCACTTGTACTTCAATCATCGATTCTGACGGATGGATGACTATCCAATCTGGAAGCTCCGTATTATTTTTCAGAAGCTGCATCGCCTGATCAGATGGGATGTTAAAGATCCCAAACGAAAAGGACTCTGCTGTAAGCAACAAATCTCCGCTATTTGCCACTTCAGGTTCAAACTCCACAGATATAGGCACAGATTGTCCAAGTATACTAAAGGTTGAACGAAACTCTACAAAATCAGAAAGCAACTCCACCGTGTACGGTGTTTCTTCTTCCAATTGGCTAGATGCCTCGGCAATTAATTGATTCATTTGTTCACGTGTTGAGCTTATGGTTAAAAGACCTTCTTCATTTGCAGGAAGATTAGGCGTATAATGTGATTCCTCCGCTTCGGGGAAGAATGTACGAACCATTATAAATAATACAATGATCAAAATGAATACAACAGCCGCTAAAAGGAAAAATGCAAATTTCCAACCATTTTTACTAGATCTCATACATACCAACCACCCTCTCCACCTAATCATAATGCGGATAAACATCAGCTGTAAAGGCTGGTACATCATTAGTAAAAAGTAGAAAAATAGAGAAGTTCAATCGTTTTTCTATCTTTTTCTTAGATTCTTTGATAAAGTTTAAGATAATACAAGATCAACAGGAGGCAGTATTATGCTCTTCCCTCTTATTATGTTTGCGGTCTTTATTCTTTACATCATTAACTCGATGGCAGATGCATTCTGCGCAAGAAGAGAAGTTCCGACCGAAAAACAGGCGAAGGTATTTCGCGTTACAAATATATGTCTAACGATTCTTTTGACATCTACATATGTAAAACTGTTTTTCACTTAAAAGAAGCTCGGACAGAAATGTCTTAGCTATCATAAAAACCGAACCGTTAATTATGATGGTTCGGTTTTTTTGTTTATTAAAAATAATGGAGCAATGCTCCGCTCCGGACATTTACTCCACACCCGCACCTGCAGGGCGGTTTAAGACGCTCCCACAAAACAGACGGGATGAGGAGGCCAACTCCTATGGGACTTACGGGCAAGGTTGAAATGAAAAGGCGTAGTCGGTTTAAGCTGCCGTCTTCCCGTAGCGATTAGACTGCAGATTCCTCATATCTCTCATTTGTAACGTAAACCAAAACGAAGAACGATCCTAAATGTAGGATCGTCCGTCTGTATATCTCTCTCCCAGGCTCTATTTCTTAGTACACCCAAGAAGCTCCGATGATTACTAATAAAATAAACAGCACCACGATTAAAGCAAATCCATTGTTGAGTCCAGAACTCATAGAAAACGCCTCCTTTATTCTTTAAAAAGCAACACGAGTACGTGACTTCATGCGCTTTATAGATTTATACTATGCAGAGTAAATCATTTCGTACTGGGCGTTAGCCTTATTTGCCCAATGTACTTTTATTGGAATTACTTTCTATTCATATCTTTAATATGGTATAGTAGTGGTTGTGTTGATGGCTAATGCTAATTGGACAGGCTGGCCATATTTTACGTGATAACAACTTTTGAGGAGTGTACACAATGAAAAAAATGATTGTAGCAATTGCAGGATTAGCTAGTATTGCAGTTTTTTCGGCTTGTAATAATGAAGCAGCCCCAGAGGATGCGGTTGTAACGATTAATGGAACAGACATTACAGAAGCTGAATTTGTGGAGTCATTAAAAGAACAAGTAGGAGATCAAAGCCTACTTTCTTTAATCCAGCTTCAGCTATTAAAGGATAAAGAATCAGAACTTGATATTACGGATGAAGATATTGATCAAGAAGTAGATGAATTAAAAAATAATCTTGGTGCTGAATCTGATGAAGATTTGTTAAATGCATTAACAGAACAATCCCAAGGACAAGTCGATTTGGAATCAAAGGATGAGCTTATTGAGGAATTTATTAAACCACAGCTTGTTATTCAACAGCTAGCTTCTGAAGGTGTAGAAGTGACGGAAGAGGAAAAAGAAGCTTTTTATGAAGAGCAAAAAGATTCTTTCCCTACAGAAGTTCACGCTCGCCATATTCTAGTTGAGGACCAAGAGACGGCTGATGACCTTAAAGCTCAATTAGATGACGGAGCAGACTTCGCAGAGCTTGCTGAAGAAAACTCTACAGATCCTGGTTCTGCTGCAAACGGTGGTGAATTAGGATTCTTCCCTGAGGGACAAATGGATCCTGCATTTGAAGAGGTTGCGTTTTCGCTTGATATTGATGAAATTAGCGATCCTGTAGAGTCTTCTCATGGCTTCCACATTATCCAAGTGTTAGATCGTCACGATTCGTATGAGGATTATGCCGATGAAATTGAAGAAATCCTAATTCAACAAAAATCTAAATCACCAACTGAAGTGTTCTCTGATTTAGTGAGAGCAGCTGACATTAACATTGAAGATTCAAGATATGAAGACCTACTTGCTCCATTTGAACAGACTGAAGATGATTCAGCTGATGAAGAGGACGAAGAGGCTCAAGGATAAATAAAAAAAAGGATGCTGCGGCATCCTTTTTTTTATGACTTGCTTTCTTTTTTTAGTCTAGCTTCTTCTAATCTTTCCATAAATACATGACCTTCCTGTTCAATCCACGCCTGTTCCTGGCGTCGATCTTCAAGAAGATACTTAATACTAAGATAGCCGCTAATTAAAACTCCTAGCATCACTAGATACACCCACCATGGGTCCTGGGCAACAACAGATAGAAGATTCGTTTGAGTCGTAATAAACACAATCACTAAAATAGCTAGAAAAGCCACGGCCAACTTTTGTTTCAACTGATCAGTCATAATCTTTCTCCCCCGCTTGTCTACTTGGTGTATTCTATGTGGGGAGTTAGATCATTAGAACAAACGATTTTATTCAGCTTGGAGGATCTTGAAATGTTGGCTTGTAGAAGCTGCGATTTTCAAGTGGCATCACACGTTCAGAGAACGCACCAGGCAGAACACGATCCAATGCTCGATCCATCATATTAATCTTCGCATCTACGTTATCAATCAAGTGCAATACCTCAGCCTCTCGGATAACCGGAACCTTAGGACTACCCCACTCGCCTTTTCCATGATGGCTTAGAACCAGATGCTGTAGCACGGTTACTTCTTCACCCTCAATTTTTAGTTCTCTAGCAGCTGCATCAATTTCATTAGAAACTATTGAGATGTGGCCCATTAACTTTCCTTCAATCGTATAACTTGTATCAATAGGACCAGAAAGCTCTCGTACCTTTCCTAAATCATGCAAAATGACACCCGAATATAATAAATCGGTATCAAGACTAGGATAGAGCTCTGATAAACTCTTAGCTAACCTCAGCATCGATACGACATGAAATGCTAGCCCTGAAACGAATTCATGATGATTACGCGTAGCAGCAGGTGATTCTAAAAACTCCTGTTGATGCTTTTTTAGTAGGTGCCTGGTTATACGCTGTATATTAGGATTTTTCATTTCAAAAATATATTGTGTAATCTCCTCCAGCATATCTTCCGCTGATATAGGAGCCGACCGGACAAAATCATTCATTTTCACGTTATCCAAAGCCGATACTGGGCGTATACTAGATATCTTTAACTGATTGCGTCCGCGATAATCAATCAGATCTCCCTGCACATGTATTAAGGCCCTACTGGCAAAGGATGCTTCATCCTCAGGAGATGCACCCCAGAGCTTTGTCTCAATATCACCGGTCTTATCACTTAAAATTAACGTTAAAAAAGGTTTACTGTTACTTGCAATACTTTTTGTTGAAGATTTTATTAGAAAATAACTATCTACCTTTTCACCGACCTGATAATTACGAATTCCTTTGCTCATCTTGTCACCTCTTTAACTAGTCATCAAGCTCAGTATACCATACCAACCTGCATTGGATATAAAGAAAAACGAGAAAAAAGGCCAAAGCTGTAAAGCCTTGGTCCTTTTATAAATCCGATTTTTTATCTTTCTTTCGATCTCTTTTCCGAGGTTTATTCGTCTGTTCCTCAATAAGCAAATCATCCTGCTTAGGCAATGTAACAGTAAAGAGAACACCATGCTCCGTATTTTCTACTTTAGGTGAGCCATGATGCAGCTCTGCAATTTGTTTTACAATCGCAAGCCCAAGGCCAAATTTCCCTTTATTCCCTTTATAAAATGGCTTAAATAACTCATTGATCTCGTCATCCTCAATCGGATCACCATTATTCTCAACTCGAATTTGAACACCTTGAGATGTTGCTTCTGCAGAAATCCAAATCGCATCGTCAGCATAGCGTAAAGCATTCTCAACTAAATTCTCAAGTAATACTTCAAGTTGATCGAGATCGCCATTAATCTCAACCTCTGGTGAAACAACATGAATCGTCACGTCTTCACGCTGATAACGAAAACGCTCTTCAATCTGATAGGCTAAACTACCGAATACAAACGTACTGCGATTTAATTGATTCTTTTTCATCTGCTCGAGTTTGGTGAAATAAAGCATTTCAATGACTCGACGCTCCATACGATTTGCTTCTTCAGTAATTACTTCCATTGTTTGTTCCAGACTCTCTTTAGGCATAATGCCATCCTTCACGGACTGGGCATAACTTTTGATCACCATAATGGGAGTCTTAAGCTCATGAGAAGTATGCTGAATAAACGTTTTTTGCGCCCGATCATAGCTGTTTAAATTCAACCTCATCCGCTCAAATTGGGTGGACAACCGTTCAAAGTCCTCATCGCCTTCTAACTGAAGAGGCTCTTGCCAATCTCGATTAGCAATTTGATCCAAATGATTACCCAAAATCGTCAACGGCTGCTGTAAATAATATTTTAGCCAGATAGCCGGTAACAATGCCAATACACTGGTCAACATCAGTAAGTAAAGTAATCTCTCCCAAAGTCTGTCTACCATAGAATTTCGATATTCATCAAACATATACGAAATCAAATAACCAGATTTATTCAGCTCCGTATTCGTTACCTGACTGATCACATAAAAAATCGTTGCATCACCAAACTGAATTTCATATCTTCCACGCTGAGATTCCTGATTAATAGCATTTGTGACCATCTCAGCGTAGATTTCACTTGGTGGTGGTGAACCATATTGCAAACTTATTTCTTCAGGGTAAACAAAATGACTCACAGCTCTAGATTGATTTTGTGCATCAATAAACTCATACTGATTTGCTGTGGATTAAATTCTGACGGATTGATGATGTTCTGAGATTGTATTTGTTCAATCATTCGGTACGTTTCTTCTGTTAATGTCCCCTTTATAGACAGAGGATAGACAATCGTAATAGAAAGCCCAACCAGCAGGATAAGTGAAATAAAGGCAAGCCAGATCCGCTGTGTCAGATTAACCTTTATCATGAGGAGAGGATCCTGTACCCATAACCATAAAGTGTCTCAAGATGTATACGGTTCATCTTTTTACGAACTCTCCTGACGACATCATCAACAGCTCGCTCTGAACCAAAGTAATTTTCGCCCCAGACAAACTCAATGATTTTTTCCCGAGAAAAGGCTTTTCCAATATCACCAGTCAAAAGAAGGATCAAGTCCATTTCTTTTGTTGTCAAATCAACAATTTCCTCACCTGCAGCTAACGTATCCGTCACTGTTCGACCAATTGGATCAATTAAATATTGATTAAGTTCAATTTTCTTCTGCTCTTGCGTCGAGGTGCCATAAATCCGATTAAGAATCTTTTTCGCACGAATAATCAATTCCTGCGGGAGAAATGGTTTAGATAAATAATCATCACTACCCATCTCAAGACCAAGTACACGATCTAAATCCTGATCACGTGCAGAGATAAAGATCACAGGACGATCCTCAGTTTCTTTAATCGCCTTTAACAACTGATATCCATCCGTACCAGGTAGCATAATATCTAATATCCATAAATGAGGCTTGTCCTCAATCGCTTCAAGCGCATCATTTCCATCATTAAATACCTTTACATTCCAATTTTCTTTTTCTAAGTATGCTTTAAGTACCGCAGATAAATTATCTTCATCTTCTACGAGATAAACTAAATATTGTTCCATTTTTATGTCCTCCTTTTTCAAAAAACACTCTGAGATAAAAAAATAATAGCTATATCTACCTATTTTAACCCATTCGACCCTCTATCGCGAGTTTAGTACATTTTTTACGTATTTATTCACAACATTTACATGAAACATGCTATTTGTGAAGGAATTCCTTAAAAATATGTAGAATGATTGAGAAAAGGGGGCATTGATTTGATTGTAAAGAAACGTTATGCACCAATCCAACTGTTAGGATTGGAAGCTCTTATCCGCCGAAGTAGTTCTGTAACCGATGTGATGAATACAGACCTACACAAATGGCAGATCGGGTACAGAGGAGAGTGCTCCATTCATTATTATCTCAATCAACTCGATGGTTTTATGATTTTGCACGATTTGAGGCTACCAGCTGAGCCAAGCGGATTTTTTCAAATCGACTCGCTGTTATTAAGTAAGTATGGAATCATCATTCTTGAAGTTAAAAATTTTCATGGCGTCATTCAATTTAATGAGCAATCTCATCAGGTGCTACGCATTCTTAACGATAAGGAAGAACGTATCCCCAATCCACTTATTCAAGCTTCACGCCAACAAGCACAACTAGACTCATTTCTCATTCGAAATGGGCTGCCGTCACTCCCAGTAAGTGCTTACGTCGTGTATAGCTCCCCGCTTACCATTTTTCGTACCTCACATGCAAAAGTTATACACGCAGAAGCAATCCCTGTTCAACTGGAAAGTTATAAGCAAAAGGCAAAACGCGAATATCTAACGCGAACACAAATGGAGCACATTAGTTCATTGTTGATGGGCGCAAATAAGACTTTTGTGCCGGATTTATTGAAGAAGTATGGCCTTAGTTCAAAAAATATACAGAACGGAGTACACTGTACGCACTGCAACAAACTTACAATGATTCGGCCAAGTCGCATTCGGAAGTGGACATGTCAAAACTGCTATTTTTCTTCTCAAAATGCTCACATACCAACCCTCCAAGATTATGCCGTGCTTTTCCAAGCCTAGGATCAAAAATCATCAAGCACGTGAATTCCTCAAACTTCCCACTACAACAATGGCTAAATATCTTTTGAAAAATTTAAACTTAACTACTACCGGAAATAACAAAGGTCGTATCTATCACATTCCACTACCTTTTGAGATTTAGCATTGAATAGTGATGGTTATGTAAGCTCTCTTTGCTGATATCCTGCTATCTTTGCTGATATCTGCTACTCTTTACTGATATCTCGCTCTCTTTACCGATATCTCGCTCTCTTTGCTGATATCTGCTCCTCTTTACCGATATCTGCTCCTCTTTACCGATATCTGCTCCTCTTTACCGATATCTGCTCCTCTTTACCGATATCTGCTCCTCTTTACCGATATCTGCTCCTCTTTACCGTTATCTGCTCCTCTTTACCGTTATCCCGCTCTCTTTACCGATATCCCGCTCTCTTTACCGATATCTGCTCCTCTTTACTGATATCTCGCCTCTCATCCTCGATTCCACACTCTCATCCTCGACTCTGCTCCCTCATTCCCACCTCACCACCCCACCCAAACAAAAAAACCAGCCTCAATCCAGGCTGGTTTTCTCTTACAACAGAGCAAATGCAGTTAATGCGGCTAGTGGGAAGATGAGTCGTCTCCAACCGTATGGACGCGGGCGTGGATAGTAGGGGTAATATCCTGGATAGTAAGGCTGGTATGGGTAGCCGTAGCGTTCCTGTCCAGACGTCATCGTTTGTTCTTCTGGTTGGTTCATTGATGCGATGACTTCATGCATACTCATAAATTGGCCCTGTTCATCTACAGGAACCATCACATACACATGATGCTCATCAACTGTCTCGACTACACCTTCATAATCTACTCCGTTGGCTTGCATTTTAACAGCTTGATTAATGTGTTGTTCACACATTTCTTTCATCTGCTGATTATACGCGGCTTGTTGATCCAAAGTGATCGCCTCCTTTTTTCTTAGTGTATTCACCCATGCCCAATTGGTGCACTAAACTTGTGATCGTGAAAAAACACAGCCTCTTATTTGAGACTGTGTCTGTCGAGATTGATGCGTAGTTGTTTTCTAAATACTTCGTGAATCATATAGGAGACGCCATCTTCATCAACAGAGCGTGTGATCCAATCGGCTTTGTCTTTTAAAGGCTTTGGCGCATTTCCCATCGCTACTCCGAGTCCGGCCATTTGCATCATTTCTATATCTTCCTCAAACGCTCCGATGGTGATTAGTTCATCGTTACTTATTCCTTTTCGATGACACAGCCACTGAAGTGCTTTTGCTTTTGATACTTCCGCTGATACTACGGATAGGCGGTCCTTGCCTATTCGCTTGATTCTCACATCTTCTGTTTTTTCGTTCAGCAAATCAAGTGCTTGTTTTCGCTGAATGGATGACTCAAATTGGATTTGCATGGTTAGTGGGCCTTGCCCTTCTTCCATTGCATAATTGTATAACGAATCTACATAGGTTAACGGATAATAAAGTTGATCAGTTGCGCCAAGAGTCATCTTAGCGATAAGGTGATTTTTTTGCTTTTCTTTACTTGTAACGGCGTGTGTTTCATACATTAAATGGATGCGGCATTGATATCGTTCTAGTGCCTCCATCATTTCCATAACGGTTTGCTCTGGTAGTTCCCGTGACATCAGCTTCTTTTTCTTCACTTCACTGACGTAGGCTCCATCATGTGCAATCAAATACCCCTCTAGCTTCAGACTTTTTGCGATTTTTTGGGCTGATAAGTAGGGCCTTGAGGTAACCAGAGCTATTTCTACTCCTTTTTTGGTTAAGTACTCCATGGATTGACGTGTTGATTTGCTCAATTTTGAATTGGATCGGAGCAACGCGCCATCAATATTTACCGCTATAAATTTGTAAGTCATCCACGCTTCTTCCCCTCTTGTTGTATTCTCCTTAGAAGTCACTCAGGAGGCTCGTCGGTTCTGATTTAAGCATATGTATGTCCTTCACTAGTCAGAACTTGATTTAGAAGTTTCTCAAGAATTCGCGCATGAAAAAAATCCCTCTGAGTGATTACTCAGAAGGATTCTCTACATTCTTGTTCTTATTGTTCTGGTGAGCCATAGATTTCTTCTAGTGGCTCTGTGATGATTTTGTTAATATCTCCAATAATTACGCTAAGTTGTTGCTCAGCTTCCATTAGTTTAGAGATAAGATCGTGTTGTTGAACAAGTTCAAACTGTTGTTGTGCTTGTTGTGCTTCTTCTTCAGAGATCTGAACACCTTGCATTTGTTTCTGTTGAAGCTCCAATTGCAATTGACGGAAGTTGTCCAACATTTTTTTAGCAATTTCGTCTTCCTCAATTTGTGAGTGAAGTGATTGAAGTGATTTAAACTCATCACTTTCTGCTAATGCTAGTTTCAATTCTTGCGCTTTGTCTTGAAGTTGTGCCATGTTTAATTCCCCCTCTTAATTGTCTACACGACTATAACATGTTCTCGTATAGAATTCACGGAAAGTCCCGTATTCCTTACTAAAATCTTATAATCCATTGATGAGTAGGACAAACAATCCTTGAAATAATCCTACTATGCCACCAATTAATGCACCTAAATAGGTAATGAGCTTAAGCTCTTTTGAAGCAACAGACATGACTAGGTCTTCTAAATGTTTAGTTGAAAAGGATTGAACCTGGTCGCTAATAATTTTTTCGATTTGAAAGGCTTTAAGGAAAGCCCCAACTTGAGTGGCTGCTACTTCAATAAGTACATTCACCCCACTTGGAATCCATGAGCTGAGAATTCGTTCCTCATAATCAGGAACCCAACTATTTAAAGGCGCATCCAACGACCTTAACACAGGTGTCTTGTCTTTGACCAGCTGACTTAAAAAATGGCTGACTTTTCCTTGATTAATAAAATGATTTACTTCATGAAGAGGCATCTCCTTAGCTTTTGCCCATTCCTTAACAAGCAATTCACTTAACAATTGGTTTGTCCGCTCATTTTGTAAAAAACGTAAAATTTCTGGCTGAACCTTATCTACTAAGCGTTCATTCCCCATAAACATTTGGATCATACTTCCTAAGCGCCCCTTATGATCAAGGAACTCCTCAATCATGCCACTTAGCTTCTCTTTTCCTTCACTGCTCTCAAAGTAATCAGTTGTCTTGTTTAACACTGCTTGAGAAAGCTGAGGTATATAGGATTCAATTCTTATCACCAGTGCATTCGGCAAAATATTTTCTATTTTTTTATCTTGATTATTCATTAAAAACCGATTGATTCCAAGCGTTAATCATTTTATCCGTACGTTCATACGTGGATTCTTTCATGTTAGGAACACCAATAGTCTTCTCTACATACTCGACTAAAGTCTGTTCACTATGAATGATTTTACTTGCTTCTTCCTCCAACCAGTCAGTCACACCTGTTTTAAATGAAGAATGTTTGATTTGTTTTTGAAGTCCTTCTGCTGTTAAAAGGTAGGTCCCTACCATTTGACCAAGCTGAACAGAAATTTCTTTATGACGTTTTGGAATAAGCCCTGGTGTAAAAGGTACCTTCCAATCACCAAGATAATAGGCTCGATGTGGTTTAAATAACATACGAATCGCTAATGCGTTTGTTAGGCCACCAAGTGCAGCCCCAACAACCACCATAAAACTAATAAACATCCATGGATCCACTGTTTACACTCCTTCAATTGCTTAGAAAAGTTCGACCTACCTAGTATAATCGATTTTCCTTCTATAGGAAAACACTTGATGCTAAGCCTTTTAGAATAACCCAAAAATAGATCAGGAATACTAGTTACACTGTGATAAGAAAGGAGACGACTCATGGAAAAGTCTAAGCAACAAAAAGAATCTGATCAAGGAAAAGATAAGTATTTTATGGACGTCGATCGAATGATCAATGAAGGTTTAGGCGGTGGTAAAATTGCCGGTCATCATGCAGGCAACATAGAAGAAGCGCGAGAACTTGAAGAAGAAGAACCTCCTGCAAAACATGAATAGTGCTTTTCGGATGTATCTGTAAACGATATACTGGATATATTCTACAGTGGCGAGGAGTGCTTAAGCTATGATTACACAATCATTAAAGCGGCAATTTGGACAAGCCGTTACAACAGATCCGGCTAATTATCATCGATTAGATGTACTGTGGTTGCAGGATGAACAATCAAAACCAATTGGGTTCTATAGAGAGCATTTAACAAAACGAGAGCAGCAATTACTCATGCTGCTCTTACCAATATGGAAGCCATTTCCTGAGCCTGAAACGGTGTCTGAAAAGCGGTGGAAAGACTGGCTTTTTCAAGATCAATCAGAAAAGGTTGCCCCACCAACAGATGAAGCGGTAAGGTTCATTCATTTCTCATTAGCTGAAACAATTGATACATACAGCGATTTTTATGAAGCCTGGCAAAACAAGCTTGCTGGACTACATACTATTATATGGATAGACTCTTTACACGGTGTTGTGATTGACCATGGAGACGATGAAGTGAATGGATTTTCAAATTTTGTACAGGCCATTGCCTCTGACTTTTATGTAGACCTCACATTACTCATTGGCTCTACTTGTTTGATTGATCATGCTCGTTCAACTTTTAATTGGGAACAGGCTTGTTTTAAGGCGGCACTTCCATATGTAAATGCTCAGCATATCTTTAAGGAACATGAGGCTGTACCTTATTACCTCACGCAATTCATTCCAGAGTCAGAACGTACATATATCCGTTCGCAAATTTTAACGGATGCTGTATTAGCTGATCCAGATATGATTAAAAGTATTTCTGCTTATCTTCATCATCATTTAAACCTATCTTCTGCAGCTAAAAGTCTACATATGCATCGAAATAGCCTACAATATCGTATCGACAAATTTATTGAGCGCACAGGCATTGATATCAAACAGTTCCAACACGCGTCCTTTATGCATTTTGTTCTGCTATTACAAGATCACTGACCCTTTCTGTGCAACTTGCCTAGAAATTCAAGTGATCTTTGTGCACCTTCCCCATAGTCCAACCTAATGAAAAGGCTTACAATTCATTTATACTTAAATTTTGGAGGGGTTACACATGGCAGAGATTAGTTTAGATAGTATCTATAAAATTTACGATGGTGATGTTACAGCCGTATCAGATTTCAACTTATCAATTGAGGATAAAGAATTCATCGTTTTTGTTGGTCCCTCAGGTTGTGGGAAGTCAACAACTCTTCGAATGATTGCTGGTCTAGAGGATATCTCTAAAGGTGATCTTGTTATTGGAGATAAACGAATGAATGATGTAGCCCCTAAAGATCGTGATATTGCAATGGTATTCCAGAACTACGCCCTATATCCACATATGAACGTATACGATAACATGGCTTTTGGTCTAAAACTACGTAAATTTAAAAAAGATGAAATTGATAAACGAGTTAAAAATGCTGCTCAAATTCTTGGTTTAACAGAAATGCTTGACCGTAAACCAAAAGCGATGTCTGGTGGTCAGCGTCAGCGTGTTGCATTAGGACGTGCAATTGTCCGTGATCCACAAGTATTCTTAATGGATGAGCCGCTCTCTAACTTAGATGCTAAGCTCCGTGTACAAATGAGAGCTGAAATTACAAAGCTTCACAAACGTCTACAAACAACAACAATCTACGTAACACATGATCAGACAGAAGCCATGACGATGGCCACGAGGATCGTTATTATGAAAGACGGCTTTATCCAACAAGTTGGTTCACCAAAAGAAGTATACGATAATCCAGAAAACGTGTTTGTTGGTGGATTTATCGGGTCACCTTCTATGAACTTCCTTTCTGGTCGTCTTAATGGAGATAACTTCATTGTTGGTGATGTATCCCTTAAAGTTCCTGAAGGCAAGTTAAAAACATTACGTGAAAAAGGCTATGCAGATAAAGAAATTATTCTTGGTGTTCGTCCTGAAGATGTTCACGATGAGCTATTATTCCTACAATCTTCTCCAGATACAAAGTTAAATGCTATCATTGATGTTGCTGAGTTAACTGGTGCTGAAACGGTACTTTACTCAAGTGTAAATGGTCAAGAATTAGTAGCTAGGGTTGATTCTCGAACTGATATCACATCAGGTCAAAAGATTGACCTTGCTCTTGACTTAAACAAATGTCACTTCTTTGATGCTGATAACGAGCAACGCATTCGCTAATTTTAAAGGCTGATAAAACGGACCATTATGTTCACACACATAATGGTCCGTTTTTTTAATCATCACGCTTTGCACCAGCTCCGTCTAACTACGGAATGTCACAGGTTCTGTTCTTCTCTCACCGAAGTTCTATGTTCACTGCTCTAAATCCACACTACCAAATGTACTGTTACATAATGGGTATCGTTTGCTATTCAATAAGTTGGCATATAATTTGTAAGTTGTTTGAGTTTTTTAATTAAAAACGGTCCAAAATGCGGCCATTTTCTTTTAAGTACAAATAGAAAGGGAATGGCGTAGTGCCATTCCCTTAAATCCATTATTATTTTTGGTATCCACCAAGTTGTTGTTCAGCAGCTTGTACTAAACGTTTAGTGATTTCTCCACCAACTGAACCGTTAGCGCGAGCTGTAGAATCTGGTCCAAGAGTTACGCCAAATTCAGAAGCGATTTCGTATTTCATTTGATCAAGAGCTTGTTGTACACCAGGTACTACAAGTTGATTTGAACTGTTGTTAGCCATGTATGTCACCCCCTTAACTAATCATAGTGTAGGTCATTTGATGATTAACTATGTATCAGATAAATTGGTAATACTTAGATTTTATTTTGTGAATAATTTCTGTACATATTAGCTAAATACTCGTGCTACACTGATTAATAAATGAAACCATATGAACAAACAAAACGTAACAGTATTATTGCTTGCAGATGAAAGGATGATCGAGATGGGATTTTTAATCGCCGGAGGAATTATCATCATTATCGGTGGATTTTGGATTATGAATTATAATGGATTAATTAAATTAAGAGGATGGAAAGAAGAATCTTGGTCGCAAATTGATGTGCAGCTTAAAAGGCGGTATGATCTAATCCCAAACTTAGTTAACACGGCAAAAACCTACATGAAGCACGAACGATCAACTTTGGCTGAAATCGTTGAAAAACGAAACCAAATCACTTCACCCGACTTAACCCGCGAAGAACAGGTGCAGGCAGATAATCAGCTTTCAGGTGCACTAAGACAATTCTTTTCACTAACTGAAGCCTATCCTGATTTAAAAGCAAATGAAAGCTTCTCTAAATTACATGAGGATCTAGTTGCAACCGAAAATAAAGTGGCTTATTCTAAACAGCTTTATAACAAAACAGTCATGCAATATAACAATAAGGTCGAGTCTTTTCCAAGCAATCTTATTGCATCTGTTCATAATTTCCGTAAGCATGGATACCTAGAAGCAACAAATGAAGAACGCCAATCAGTAAAAGTGGATTTTGATTAAATATGAGATGAGGTAAATCCATGCATCTATACCAACAAATCAGTCGTAATAAACGGAAAACAATTTTCATTGTTGCTGGATTTGTTTTTTTTGTTCTTGCTGTTGGAGCTGCCATTACTTATCTATACTTTGGCGACTACATTAGCGGAATGATATTAGCTACATTATTTGGCGGTGGTTACACCCTTATCATGCTGCTTAGCAGTACAAATGTTGTCATGAAAATGAATCATGCAAAAGAAATCCGCAGTTCAAATGATCATGCATATTTGTGGAATACAGTAGACAGTCTTTCGTTGGTGGCACAAATTCCACAACCACGAATCTTTATTATTCGTGATGAAAGTCCAAATGCCTTTGCAACTGGTACATCGCCAAAAAAAGCTGCTGTCGCTGTAACAACTGGACTTTTGGATCAATTAAATAGAGAAGAGTTAGAAGGAGTCATCGCACATGAAATTGCTCATGTTCGTAATTATGATGTGCGACTAGCTACCATTGCCGTTGCACTTGTATCCGCCATTGCCATCTTAAGTGACATTGGGGCACGTAGTATGATGTATGGCTCAAGAGGTAGAAGAGACAACAAACAAAATGGACTGATTTTAATTTTATCGATCGTATTAATTTTGTTATCTCCCTTAATTGCCACTTTAATTCGGCTAGCTATTTCAAGAAATCGTGAATTCCTTGCTGATGCAACGGCAGCAGAACTGACAAGAAATCCATATGCACTAGCTAATGCACTTAAAAAGATTACCAATTCACACACACCTGTTAAGGAAGCTTCAAGCACCTCTGCATCACTTTATTTTGCAGACCCTTTAAAGAAAAAAGCTGCTGGTCTTTTTTCTACACACCCACAGCCAGGTGAAAGAATTAAACGGCTAGAAGCCATGTAAAAAATAAAAAAACGGTCCCGCGCTTTAATGAGCTCGGGACCATTTTATTAGATTACTGTTTCAATCCTATCATCAGTGTGTGTAAACACTTCAGCAAGTAAGTTCATTCCTCTTTTTATTTCCTCATCCGTAGCATGTGTAAAATTAAGACGCATTGTATTGGTTTTTGGGACCCCGGCATAAAACGGAGCTCCTGGCACATAGGCTACGCCTTTTTTGACAGCTTCTGTCAACATGGCTGTTGTATTCACTCGTTCATCTAGCTCAATCCAGAGAAACATTCCACCCTTTGGTTCAACAAAATGAACATTTGGTAAGTTTGATTCTCTTAGACATTCCATCATTATATCTCTTCTGTGGCGATATAGATCCGTTACTCCTTTAATATGTCCATCAAAGTCAAAGTGCGTACAGAGCTGATAGATCGCTTGCTGTGAAAGTGAATTTGAATGAAGATCATTTGCTTGCTTAGCCTGTGCCATCATTCGGATCACTTGAAACGGTCCAACAATCCAACCCGTTCGCAATGCTGGAACAGCTGTTTTAGAAAAGGTGCTCGTATACATGACACGTGACCCATCATCTAAAGCAGCCATTGGTGTATACGTTTCATCAGGATTAAATTGAATATCACCATAAGGATCATCTTCAAGGATTAAACAGTTATACTTATGAGCTAATCTCACTAACATCTTACGGCGTTCTAAAGACCATACCTTTCCAAGCTTGGGTTAGAAAAGGTTGGCACAACATAGATACATTTAGGACGAAGGGTACGAAGCTTAGCCTCTAAGTCCTCCTGAATCATTCCTTCGTTATCTGATTCCACTGCAACAATGTCAGCTTCATATGATTGAAACACCTGAAGTGCGGCAAGATATGTTGGATCTTCTGTTAAAACAATATCTCCTGGGCTAAACATGACCCTTGAAAATAAATCAATTGCTTGCTGTGAGCCGGTCGTTAATAAAACATCATCAGCAGTAAATCCAGTAATTTCCTTACGACTCATTCGCTCCACTACAAGCTCCCTTAATGGTCTGTAGCCTTCAGTCTCAATATACTGTAAAGCCTTTGTTCCAGAAGCAAAAGCTCTAGAAAATGCCTGTTCAATGGCTTCTACTGGAAATAAATCATCTGCGGGAAGTCCTCCTGCAAATGAAATGACATCACCGTTCCCCACAACCTTTAAAATGTCTCGTACAGCGGAAGACTGTAAGTGCCGTACTCGTTTTGAAAATGCATATCTCATCCCTCAACACCTCTGTATGTCTCTCTGTATTATCTTATTGTAATAGGTTTTATTTTATCTGATTTATCAGTAAAGTCAATCTTTAGATTCTATTCACAAAAAATGAAACGTTTTAGCCTTTCATTCGTATATACAAATAACAACTAATCACAGAATGAAATGCCTGTGATAAACTAATGATAGTGAACATACCATAGGAGGGATTTTACATGTTTCGTTTCTTTTCTCGAGTTCGTACCATTGTTTCATCTGAATTAAATTCTCTACTTAACAAAGCTGAGGATCCAGGTAAAATGCTAGATCAATTTATTGTTGATATGAAAAATGATATTTCAGAAGTTGAAGCAGCAGTGGCTAAGCAAATAGCAAGTGAAAAGCTACTAAAGAAACAACTTGATGAGTCTACACAAGCTGTAACAAAGCGTGAAGAGCAAGCGATGGTAGCGTTAGAGTCTGGTGATGAGGACCTTGCTCGTAGAGTTTTAGAAGAGAAAACAAAGCAACAGACACATGCAAGCAGCTTACAGGTTTCATATGATGAAGCGACAAAATTGTCATCAGAACTACGAGATAAGCTCCGTGAAATGAAGGATGAACTTCGTGATATGACCATGAAAAAAGATTCCCTCAAAGCACGTAATGAGAGCGCACAAGCACGAGCTAAAGTAAATCGTTCACTTTCTGGAATGGATTCTGGTGCTAAAAGCGGTTTTGATCGTATGGAAGAAAAAGTTATGCGAAGTGAAGCTGAGGCAGAGTCTTCTGAAGAACTTAGAAGTATAAATAAAACGTTGGATGACGACCTTGCAGCATTAACAACAAAAAGTACAGTTGATAGTGAACTTGAACAATTAAAAGCTAAAATGGCCGAGAAAAAAGCCTCTGCTTCCGAGTAACAAAAAGCTCAGTACCCTTCTAATCCTAGGTACTGAGCTTTTTTTATCTTATAGGGAATGAGTCATTTCCTCACGCACTTTTTTCAAATATGCCTCTGCTCGATCAACTTCTCCAAGCCTTGAGAGCTAATGTAAAACGTTCGTACGAATCAGGTAATGATGACTTCTCTTTAAATTCAAATTGGGAGTCAATGTCACGCTGTTCCCTAAGTAGCGTATGGAGCCTATTTATTCGATCCTCAAGTTCAATCCTGTCATTTTGTAGGTGCTCAAGATCTTTTTTAGCCGACATCGAATCAAGTTGTTCAATTTGTGAAGATATTTCTTCGAGCTCGCGTTTTAAGTACTTGGTTTTTTGAACTAAATTTGTTAAAGGGTACTCCATTTTATTTGCTAAGGAGTGTAGCTGCTTTTCTATATTCGCAATGTTAGCCGTTTCTTCTTTTTCAAGTGATGCTATATGCGTATCCTCTTGATCAAAGTCTTCAAGCTCCTGTTTCAATTTATGAAGCTTTTCAAATTCTTCTTCTAACTGAGACTTTGCACGCGGTAACACCGCTATTACTGACCCGTAAGAGGCTCTTGTTACACGTAAGCCATCAAGGTTTTGTTGGGCTTCTTTTGCATTGTGTAGGATACTAAAAAAACCCTCGCTTAATTCTTCATAGCGTTCTTTTGTTTTCCCACGAGAAAGTTTTAACTTGTCTGAGGAATCATGATATGGCTGCAATACTTCTGCAAGCAGCTTGTCATGTTTTTTTGAAACTTCTTCTACTTCTTGCTCTAAATAACGGTTTCGTTTATTTTGTAGCGAATGTCTAATGAATAAAATAATGACTGCAAACACCACTAATGTCACTACAATCTGAATGAACATGACTAACATCTAAGAACACCCCTTTCTCTTCTGTTTATGAATACCCTATTTTGCTCTTGTTACTTCATTATCTCAAAATTCTTTTGATTCATCATACATATACGTTACTAAGTGTAAAAATGTTGCATATAAAAAACGCGCCTCAACCGAAGCGCGTTTTGACCTATTTCTCTAATGCTGCATATTGTGATTTGACTAACTCGTAATACTTGCCTTCAGAATTAATTAATTCCTGATGGTTCCCTTGTTCAATCACATTCCCGTGCTCTAAAACAATGATTTGATCTGAATCACGAATAGTCGATAAGCGATGAGCAATCATAATCGCTGTCCGGTTATGAAGAAGTCGTTTTAAGCCATTTTGAATAATTAACTCTGTTTCGGTATCAATGCTGGCTGTTGCTTCATCAAGGATGAGAATTCGTGGATCAGCTAACAATGCTCGAGCAAATGATAATAGCTGTCTCTCCCCTACAGAGAGAACACTACCCTGCTCTTCTACTTCTGTCTGATAGCCTTTTTCCAATTTCGAAATAAATGTATCGGCACCAATTGCTTTTGCGGCCTCAATCACTTGCTCGTCTGTTGCACGAACATTACCGAAACGAATATTCTCCATAATGGTTCCTGCAAAAATAAAGGTATCTTGCAGCACATAACTAACATTTGTACGTAACTCATTTAGTTTCAGATCTCTTAAATCATGACCATCAAGTAATACGCGGCCTTTGGTTGGATCATAAAAACGACTCATAAGATTAACAATGGTTGATTTACCTGAGCCAGTATGTCCAACTAAGGCAATCGTTTTTCCTGCCTCAAAAGTTAAATTAATCTCATTTAATGCTTTTCTTGATGAATCGTATGCAAACTCAACATTTTCGAATACTAATTCACCTTTAACATCTTTCAACGATTTTGCATCTGGCTTTTCAGGAACAGATGGTTTCTCATCAAGAAATTCAAAAATACGCTCAGATGATGCCATACCAACAAGTAGCTGGTTATACACTTGACCAAGTCTAGAGATTGGCTCCCAGAACATTCCTAAGTAGAAGGCAAAAGAAACAAATACACCAATTGTAATATTTGGATCGTTTCCTTGAATGAGATGAGCACCATACCAGATCAAGATCGCGCCACCAAGAGCACTTGCCATTTCTACAAATGGTCTAAACATCGCGTTCATTCGTGATGCCTGCTTCCAAGCTCTCATAGTTATCTGTATTCACAGTATCAAAGAACTCCATGTTTTCTTTTTCTTGAGCATATGCTTGGGTTACACGAATGCCTTGAATACTTTCATTTAAATGCGAGTTTAGCCTAGATTGTCTAATCCGAACGACCTGCCACGCACGACGAATTTTGCGTCGTAGCTTAGTAGAAATGAAAAACATAATTGGTAGGACAATCAGTATGGCCAAAGCAAGCTGTGGACTCAATGTAAATAAAATAATGACAATCCCAACTAGCATCACTAAATCCATTAATAAATTTACAACACCATTTGTAAACAGATCCTGAAGGGAATTAATATCATTAATGACACGAACTAAAATGGATCCTGCTGATCGTTTATCAAAAAAGCGGTGAGACAGCCTCTGAATATGCTTAAATAAATCAGAGCGAATATCATAGATAATATGCTGTCCCAGCTCGTTCATCCATCGAATACGATAATAGTTTGACACGTATGACAAGATATACATCCCAAAAACAATAGCAGCTAACATAAACATAAACGATACATCATTACTTGAGATCCCATAATCCAGTGCGTAGACGCCAATGAAAATTGGAATGGCGAGTCGCACAAGAGTGGAGATAAGCATCGCAATAATTGTTTTTGGGAGTTGTGATTTAGCATAAGGTTTCATATATCCAAAGAGTCTTGTCATTTGTAACCAGTTAAACGGTTTTTCAATGATCTGCTCTACTGGATAATGAAATCGCGATTTCTTTGTCGTCTGTTCCATCATCCTACCCCCTTACGCCCGTTGCAACACATGTTGCTGGTCCTGATTCTGAATATCATAAATTCTGCGGTAGATACCTTGCTTTTGACGCAATAATTCTTCATGCGTTCCACGTTCCGTAATTTCACCATCATCTAATACTAAAATCTCATCAGCATGCTTCACGGATGAAATTCTGTGAGCAATGATGAAAGTTGTTCTACCTTTCATCACTTCTTTAAACGCTTTTTGGATTTTCACTTCCGTTTGCATATCGACAGCACTAGTAGCATCGTCCAAAATTAAAATACTAGGATTCATTATGATGGCTCGTGCAATGGCAATTCGCTGTTTCTGACCACCAGATAAACCGAGACCACGTTCTCCTAGCACTGTTTCATAACCGTTTGGTAATTCTTCAATAAATTCATGAGCATCAGCCCGTTTTGCTGCATCAATAATCTCTTCCATTGTTGCATCCGGATTTCCGTATGATAAATTATCACGAATAGTTGATGAAAACAGGAATGTTTGCTGAAGGACCACACCTATATTTCTTCTTAATTCTTTTAATGTGTAGTTTTCAAGCGGGCGTCCATCAATTAGAATGTCTCCTGATTGTCTTTCATAAAAACGAAGCATTAGCTGAATCAATGTTGATTTTCCTGAGCCAGTTGCTCCAACCAATCCAATTGTTTTTCCTTGAGTTGCTTCAAAGCTAATGTCTTTGACAGTTGGTTTGTTTTTAGAATCATATTGAGACGTGACATTTTGGAAGCTCACTTCTCCAACAAGACGTTGTGTCTGTTCATCTGCAACACCATCTGGTCGTTCTTCTTCATCAAGCACTTCAAGTAAACGCTCGCCTGAAGCTTTTGATTGCGAAAAAGTATTAATGATAAATCCTAATCCCATAATTGGTCCTGTAATGTAGGCAACGAGACTAAAAAAGGCAACGAGTTCTCCTGGAGTAAGCGAACCTGTTATCGTTAAATACCCACCAAATGCCAAGAGAATAACCGCTGCCAAATTCCCTACAAGTTCCATCAAAGGAAAGTATGTTCCCCATATTTTTGCTACATGAAGATGTTTACTTCGGTAATCTTCATTTTTTCCAGAAAAACGAACGATTTCCTCATCTTCTTGAGACAAGGCTTTTACCGTTTGCATCCCACTAACATTTTCCTGTACTTTTGTATTTAATTGAGCGAGAGATTTTCTGATTCCTCTAAAAGCTGGATGGACACGCTTGTCAAACCGAATGACCACGAGTACAAGTAACGGAACCATTGTCATTGTGGCAAGAGCTAATGGAATCGAGTAATAAAACATAACCGCCATACTAAAACCAATTAGCAAAACAAGGTTGACAAGCTGCGCACAGCCAAATGATAAGAAGAATCTGAAGGCTTCAACATCAGCCGTTAATCGTGACATTAAATCTCCAGTTTTGGCGTTATCATAATAGCGAAAGGGTAAGAATTGAAGTTTTTCATACAGAGAATTTCGAAGTCGATACACAGCTCTTACTCCAAACATATCTCCTAAATATTGATGAATATAAACGGCTCCCCCTTTTAGCATCATAATTCCTATAAATCCTAAAGCCAGATATGGTATTAAACCATATTGTCCACCAACTACAGCTGTATCAATGGTGTACTGTAAAATAATCGGATACAACACCGTTAATCCTGATACAACAGCCAAAGAAATTAATGACCAGATAAACATCTTCTTATCCGGCAAGTAAAATCTCGAAAGCCTTTTAAACGTATCCATGCTAACCCCCACCTCAAATCAATCGCTCTCTAATTATTTAGAGCCACGAAGAATAAAATAGCAAAGTTAATCTTACCTTGATCCCCCCGAACAGTCAATTGTTTATCACTAATTTTTTTATATTTCTGATCTTTTTAAAATAGCGCTTTCATTCTATGTATACTGGGCTTGGATTATTCGAGAATGATAAAAGAAAAACGACCTTAATGATCGTTTGTCTCATAATGCTTTTTTGTTCCATCGGCAAATGTGATGTGAAGATCAAGGATATCGTACGTACCACCAAATTCAAATACATATCTTGCCTGTTGGATGACTTCTTCGGTGAATGTTGCCTTATCAATTGTCAAAAGCTCTATCTTCTCAGACAATTGATCTTCATTAATTGAATTTGAATTCAATAAATCGTTGTGATACATCCACTGTTCTGGCTCACCCTGCACATATTGTGCTCTGACTTCTTCCCCGTTCTCATAGACAACTTGTAACGTTAATTCTTTAATTTGATCAACGTAATCACCAACGGATTGAACTTTCGCGGGAGTTGCGTCCTTTTCGTTTACTTGACTCTGACAACTAGTTACTAACAACAACATGAATAAACCATAGACAATTCTTCGCATACCACGGTCTCCTTTAGACTTAAGTTAACCCTAGTATGTCCAGCTTTACTTGTATACTATGTAAAAAACTGCCCACTTTAATTAGCTGGGCAGCTTCACATTAAATATATTTACGCTGCATTTTTTTCCCGTCATAAAAAAAGCAAATCGGTTTATCATTGATTTTTGATTCAATGTGAACAGGTCTACCCCACAATTGATTGATATATGGCATTACCTTCTCCAAATAAGACACGTCGAGCTCTGTATCTTCAAAGCTGTGCGTAATATATAGCTCTCCATTTTTCAAATAATCTCCATCTGTAATGCTTAAGTATGGAAATCCTCCATTCACTCTTGATGATGCAAGTTGATCACGAACGGACTCCCATTGCTTATCGATCACTTTGTATTCGTTACCTTGCTTTTGAAACAAATACATATCTTCTCGCATCACTAAGTCTCTTGTTAAATAGTTTCGGATAAATGAAATGTCTGATTCAATTTCGCGCACTTCAAACATTTTTTCACGACCACTACCAGGCTTAATGCCTTGGCGTTTTTGCATCTCTTCCGTTGGATGATCATATTCATGTTCAATATTTTCAAAGATCTTTAATCCAAGATAGTACGGATTAATTGATGTTTTTGATGGTTGAACCACTCCTGCATTCAGCTTTGCAAATTCAATCGTTTCACTTGTTGTTAAGTCCATCTCTCGAAGTATTCGAGCATGCCAATAGGATGCCCATCCCTCATTCATAATTTTTGTTTCAAGCTGAGGCCAAAAATAGAGCATTTCCTCACGCATCATCGTTAATATATCTCGCTGCCAGTCCTCAAGTTCACGACTATATTCTTCTATAAATAATAAGATGTCTTTTTCAGGTTGTGGTGGGAAGTGTTGTTTTTTTCTAGGAAGTGATTCTGGGTCTTGTTTCTTCGAGTTCTCTAATTCCCATAGATCATCATAGTCACCTCGACGCCTTACCTGCTTCTCTTCTTTTTCATCAAGAGACCATGATAATTTTGGTCGAAGTAAGCTCGGATCAATATGCTCTTGAATAGCTAGTACAGCATCTAAAAAAGTCTCGACTTCATCTTTTCCATGTAGATGTTCATAATGAGCGATGCGTTCCGATGTCGCACTCATGCTTTCTACCATATCTCGTCTTGTATTCGAAAAACGTACGTTGTTTTTAAAGAAATCACAGTGTGCTAAAACATGAGCAACAATTAATTTATTTTGAATAAGTGAGTTACTATCAAGCAAAAAGGCGTAACAAGGATCTGAATTGATCACTAGTTCATAAATCTTGCTTAATCCTAAATCGTATTGCAGCTTACTTTTATGAAACTGCTTACCAAATGACCAATGACTATAACGTGTTGGCATGCCATAGGCTCCAATAGTATATATAATTTCTGCCGGACAGATTTCATAGCGCATTTCGTAAAAATCCAATCCGAAACCAGTTGCAATTTCTGTTATTTCACCAATTGCCTGTTTAAGATCATTCCAATCATTTGACACGTGTGTTTTCCCCTCACTTTCGCTTTTTTTACTATATGAGTGTACATGTAGATTTTATGAGCGAATTAAAAATGTAGAAGGGTAAAAGCTAGAATTACACTATGAAAGGTCAAAAGATGCAGAATAAGAATCCTACGCTGATTGGTACCTTGAAACGAAAAGACGAACGATCATTTAAGATCGTTCGTCTTGGAAATTCGTCAGTATAAAATTAGTTCTGATAACCGTTTGGATGGGCAGAATGCCAGCTCCACGCGTGTTTAACTATATCTTTTAAATTAGTAAATTTCGGTTCCCAAGAAAGCTCGGATTTTGCTTTTTCAGGAGATGCAATTAAAACAGCGGGATCGCCTGCACGACGAGGTGCAATCGCTGCTGGATCTCGTGTCCTGTTACTTCTCTACAAACATCAATGACTTGTTTAACAGAGAAACCTTGACCAATTCCTAAATTATAAATTGAGCTAATTCCATCATTCTTCAGCTTCTTAACGGCTAAAAAGTGAGCATCTGCTAAGTCCATAACATGGATATAGTCTCGGATACACGAGCCGTCTTCCGTCTGATAATCATCACCAAATACTTGAACCTGATCTCTTTGTCCTAACGCCGTTTGCAAAACAATTGGAATAAGATGAGATTCCGGATCATGATCTTCACCAATACGTCCTTCTGGATCTGCCCCAAGCTGCGTTAAAGTAACGAAGGCATACTGATTTTAAGCCATACGCCTGATCTGACCATTTTAACATCTTTTCAATAGCAAGCTTAGTTTCACCATATGGATTTGTCGGATTAGTTGGTAATGTTTCCACAATTGGTACTTGCTTTGGTTCTCCGTATGTTGCTGCAGTAGAGGAGAACACGATGTTTTTTACATTATGTTCAACCATCTTAGTTAGTAGTGAATGAGTTCCAATCACATTATTGTGATAGTATTTTAATGGTTCTTTTACACTTTCTCCAACTAGTGAATCCGCTGCAAAATGAATAACCGCATCAATATTTTGTTCAGTAAACACCTTGTCAAGAAAGACTCCGTCCAAAAGATCCCCTTCATATAAGGTTGCACCTTGTAGTGCATCACGGTGTCCTTTTGAAAGATTATCCAGCACTACTACATCTTCACCTTTATCTAACAAATGAAGTACGGTATGGCTGCCGATGTATCCAGCACCACCAGTAACTAAAATAGCCATTTTCTTTTTCCCACTCTCTTAAATAAATTGGTTCACGTAATTCATCACTGCTGTGCGAAGTGACGCTAATTTCTCGTTGCTCTCTTCTTCATTATCTGCGTTGACACCAAAGTAAAATTTCACTTTAGGTTCTGTGCCAGATGGACGTATGCAGAACCATGATCCGTCCGCTAGTTTATATTTTAAGACATTGGAAACAGGTAGTGTGATCAATTCCTTTGCACTAGTTTCCAGAGTGATTCTTTCACTTGATTGGTAATCTTCAACGGATTCAATTGGAACATCGTTCATTTGTTTAGGTGGGTCCAATCGGAATGAGGAAAGAATGCTATTAATTTTCTCAGCTCCCGCTTTCCCTTTTAACGTTAACGATTCAAGTCCCTCACGATAAAATCCATACTTACGGAATACTTCCTGTAAGCCTTCGAAAACAGTCATGTCACGCGACTTATAATAAAGAGCTAGTTCAGCAGCTAAAAGACACGCTTGCACTGCGTCCTTATCACGAACAAAATCACCAATTAAATAGCCATAACTTTCTTCATAACCAAATAAGAAGGTATGTTCACCAGATTCTTCATATTCTTTTATTTTCTCACCGATAAACTTGAATCCTGTTAACGTATCAAGTGAGCTTAATCCAAATTGTTCTGCAATCTTGGCACCAATTTCAGAAGTAACAATTGTCTTTAATACAATACCGTTTTCAGGAAGTGTGCCATTTTCCTTATGTTGACTGAGCAAATAATCAAGCAGCAGGGCACCCGTTTGGTTACCTGTTAAAACTTGATAGTCACCCTCATGATTCTTAACAGCTAATCCAACACGATCAGCATCGGGGTCTGTAGCCAGCAAGATATCTGCTTCTTCTTTCTCCCCATATTTCATTGCAAGCTCAAAAGCTGCATGTTCTTCTGGGTTTGGAGACGATACAGTCGAAAAATTAGGGTCAGGAAGCTCCTGTTCAGGAACAATCGTTAAGTTAGTAAATCCAGAGTCTTCTAGAACACGACGAACAGGAATATTAGCTGTACCATGTAACGGTGTAAATACAATTTTCACTGTTAGCCCTTGATTTCGAACTAAATCAGGTTGAACCAAAATCGTTTGCAGCTGATCATTATAAGCATCATCTACATCTTGAGGTACAACTTGATAGGTAAGTTCACTTTTCAGTTCTGTTTCATCTCCAACTTCTATCAGCAACTCATTTTGAATAGCGTCCACATAGCTAACAAGCTCATCAGCCGGTCCAGGAGGCAATTGTCCACCATCAGGTCCATACACTTTAAAACCATTGTATTCAGGTGGATTATGACTTGCCGTTATGACGATGCCTGCATATGCATTTAAGTGGCGCACGGCAAATGACAACTCCGGTGTTGGGCGCAAATCATTAAACACATAAGCGGTAACTCCTTGTTTGCCTAAAGTTAATGCGGCTTCTCTAGCAAATTGAGGAGATTTGTGACGTGAATCAAACGCAATTACCACACCACGTTTTTTTGCTTCTTCTCCTTCGCTTTCAAGGTAATCCGCCAAACCTTTTGCGGCACGGCGAACTGTATATGTATTCATTCGATTTGGACCTGGGCCAATTTCTCCCCGCATACCGCCCGTTCCAAATTCAAGGTTTTTATAAAAACAATCCTCAAGCGCCGTCTCATTTCCTGAAAGGGCTTTTAGCTCTGTTTTCACATCTTCTTCAAGTGTTAAAAAGCTAGACCACTTCTCATAGCTCTGCTTCCAATCCAAAAAATCTCCTCCTTATTTAGCAACTAATTAACAAATTCACAATGTCTTTAGTTTACTACTTTTTTCCTATGCCTGCTAGTGTTCGTTTACTTTCCGATCAAGCTATTTTTCTTAATTTCTTTTTCCATTTCACTCTGCCAATACAAGCTTTCCTGTTCATCCCATTGGAAACGATCCTGCATATAACGAAAAACCGGATTCATCCATTTCTCCATTAAAACACGATTAAAGTAAAGGGCATGTGTTCTTCGCATTAAAAAATCAACAGGAGAGATTACCATCTCCTCATCTATTGCATACGTCAGCTGGGCAAATAGGATAGGAGGTAGTCCTGACTCTGCAGCTCGTCTTCTGCTTGTCCGTACTCTTGACCATATATTGGTGACATTTGACCCATAAAGGATAGTTAGCGCATACGCTTCTTCATACGCAAGACCAAGCGATTCTCCTTCAGTAGCCTTTGTTTTTAAGTAGCTCTCAAAACGATCTACTCCACCAACTTGTCCACCAGATAATGTGATTGAATCGGTTTGACTTCCTATAGATTGTCCATGTTCCTTCTCGATTGAATCAATGACTCGTTCTGCTAAAAGGCGGTACCCTGCCATGTAATGTCCGCACACAGACCTGAGACCAGAAGAAGAGACTACGAGCTCCTCTGTTTTGTTTGAGCGTTGATGAACATGGTTTCGTTCTTTATCAATCCACAACGATTCAACATGATCTTTAGTTAACTCAACTGACGGAAAAGTCTGATTTACCGAATCAAGTAATAGTTGAGCTGCGATGAGAAATTGATCTTCATCACTTAGTAAACCTACATCGGTTGAACCAATATAGATTTTTTGCCCAAAAGGAATAGCATAAAGCATTTCTCCTTTGCTACTCTCAAAATACATACCTTGATGAATCGGCAGAGACTTTCGGTCAACAACAATATGTAGCTTATTTGTATATGTATGTGGTGGTCCTTCTATTGAACGGTCTTGCTCACGCAAATGATCAATATTCGCCCCAGTTGCATTCACGATATATGTGGCAAATAGTTTATGAGCTTCACCCGTTAATTGGTCAACGGCCATAACACCAACAACTTTTCCTTGTTCGTATAAAAATGACTCTGCCTTAAGATAATTTGCTGCTAGGGCACCTCTTGCCGAAGCAACTTTTAACACTTCAATTGTTAATCTGGCGTCATTAATTTGATATTCAGTATAAAGGCCCCCACCTTTAAGATTATCCATTTTCAAAAGTGGCTCTTGTTTTTGAGTTTGTTTCTTATTTAACATATGCCGACGATCTTTTTTGTTCAACTCAACCCAACGATCATAGATACGTAAACTCAAGGATGCCTGAATTCGACCAAAAGCACCTTTTTTATATACAGGAAGCAACATACTAATCGGTGACACTAAATGTGGAGCGTTATCAAGAATGATAGCTCTTTCTCTTCCTAATTCTGCAAAAGCCTTAACATCTAGATGTTTAAGTTCACTTAATCCACCTTGAATTAGTTTATTTGATCGACTAGACGATCCACCTGAAAAATCATGTTGATCAATAATACCTGTCCTAAAACCCCTTACCTGAGCATCTAAGGCAATACCTGCACCTGTAATACCTCCACCAATAACTAATACTTCAAGTCCTTCTTGTTTCAGTGCTTCAATTTGGTCAAGTCTTCTCTCCCCTGAAAACGTTCCACTCATCGGGCCCACTCCCCCTTACATCCCTATCTACAAGTACTATACGGAATTCCCTAGGTAATTGTTTCAGATTGATTTCCTTTTCTTGTAGTATACATCAAACAAGCCTTTCATTCTATTTTCTATTTTCACTCGGATCCATTTTTGTGGCCCCAGGTTGAACCATTAACGAATACGTAAACTGTTGTTGACTTCGATTGTTAGAAACCTCTATCTGAACTTGCCACTCTCCAGATTCCGTAAATAAATAATCAGTCTCAAACAAACCTTGCTCTACATGATGCATCCATTGTTTTTCAGTAATTCCTGTCTCTACATGACTGACTTCAAACTGCACTTGCCCATTCTCCATAGGACGACCTTGCGTATCTTCAAGAAATAATTGAACCTTTTCAACTCGATATGGACGGTAACCCTCTGCTACATGTACTTCATGGATTTGCCATTGGTCTTCCTGAACCGTTAAAGACGGATAAAACAAGCCATAAAATAGAACAATCATCAGTACAATCATCACTGCTATAATTTGCCCGTATTCTTTTGTTTGTGTTTTTTCTAACATGTCCTATCCCCACTCTGTCTTTTTCCTTTAGTCTCGCCATTAAAGGAGGAATGCAAACAAAAAGAGAAGCACCTACTATAGGTACTTCTCGATTAGTCTTTATATGGTAGTCTATAGTCTCGCAAAAGGAAGCAACGTACATTTGCGTTCCTAAATTCGCTACCGGAACGGGCGGCACGCTTTCCTAGGAAGGGCGTGCCGCTCGTTCCGTCAGCTAAGTATGAGAAAAGCCGTAAGTTTGTCCTTCCTTACTTTATAAAGCTCAGGAAATAGATCTAAGAAACACTGAGAGATAAGGTAAAAGCAACATTATTAAAAAAACAGCAAATCCAAAAAAGGATTCGCTGTATACATAATACGCCTATTAAGGCTGTTTATAAGAAATGTGATACACGTCATGACGGCGATCACGTAACTGATTCACACTGCCTGATCGTCTGTGTCTGCGGAGGATCTCAAGATCGACATCTCCAACAACAACTGTTTCAATGTTAGGATTACACTCTCCAACAATACCATCACGAGGGAATGTAAAATCAGATGGACTGAAAATTCCTGACTGTGCGTATTGAATATCCATGTTTTCAACGTCAGGAAGATTACCAACAGTTCCTGAGATGACAGTATATATTTGATTCTCAATTGCCCGTGCTTGAGAGCAATATCTCACTCGTAGATACCCTTGACGGTCATCCGTACAGAACGGCGTAAAGATGATATTAGCGCCTTTATCAACAGCGATTCTTGCAAGCTCTGGGAACTCAATATCATAGCAAATTTGAATGGCAATTTTTCCACAATCCGTGTCAAACACCTTTACTTCATCTCCGCCAGAAATTCCCCAGAATAAACGCTCATTTGGTGTAACATGAATTTTATATTGCTTTTCAATCGTACCATCACGACGGAACAGATAAGCAATGTTAAAAATCTTGCCTTCTTCTTCCACAAAATGAGACCCACCAACAATGTTAATGTTGTAACGAACGGCAAGCGTAGTAAACAGCTCAATATAATCTTCCGTAAACTCTGTTAGCCTTCTTATCGCTCTACTTGGACTTTTTTCTGGTAGAAACGAGAGAAGCTGAAGGGTAAAAATTTCTGGAAAAATGGCAAAGTCCGAATTAAAACACCGCTACATCTGTGTAATATTCACACTGTACAGCAAATTCTTCAAAAGACGAAATCTTCTTCATTTCATATTGAATTGTAGTAATACGAACCGGGAAAGACGTTTTAAACTTACGCTTTGGAATCGTTGGTCTATAATCGATATTGTTCCATTCCATAAGAGTCGCATAACGCATAGATGCCTTATCATCATCCAGATAGTTAGAATTCACACGTTTTAATGTAAATCCATTTACAACTTGGAAGGTAAGCACAGGATCATACAAATTATGCATGGTCACTTCTTCAACGTATTGTCGTGGAGTTAACTCAGCTGCATGCTTTGAGTAATTGGGAATTCGTCCTCCAATGATAATACTTTTTAGATTCATTTCTCGAGCTAGGTCTTTACGCGCTTCATACAATCTGCGTCCAATTTTCATTCTTCTAAAGTTCGGGTGAACCATTACTTCGATTCCATATAAATTATAGCCTTCAGGATCGTGGTTTGTGATATACCCTTCATCTGTAATCTCGTCCCATGTGTGCTGATCATCATACTCATCAAAGTTGATGATTAAGCTAGAACAGGAGCCAATTATTTCTCCATCATACTCAACACAAAACTGGCCCTCTGGAAAAATTTCAATATGACTACGTAGCTGATCATACTGCCACGGTTCCATATTTTTAAAACATACCTTAGACATTTCTATAATATCATCGAAGTCTTTTGCTTCGATGTTTCGAATAATCATTTTTTTCTCAAACTTTGAAACATCAATTTCTTTCAATGCCGTTCACTCCTTCCAAATCATACAGAGATTACGATAGGTAGTGTACCTCTTTTTAGATCGTTTGAATAGTATTTTCAATTGAATTTAAAAAATCCGCACATTTAGTACGGATTTCTCATTATAAAGTTTTGGAATAAGTGGAAGCACTTCGCTTAGGAGAATTCTCATCATCATCTAGTGTGAAGAATCTAGGTTGAGCTCTAGATATCAGGAATAAGAGTGGGATATCAGGAATAAGCGGCTTTTATCGGTAATTAGAACTCGTTATCAGCAATGAGCCTCACTTATCGGTAATTAGAACTCGTTATCGGCAATGAGCGGCACTTATCGGTATTTAGAACTCGTTATCGGCAATGAGCCTCACTTATCGGTATTTAGAACTCGTTATCGGCAATGGGCCTCACTTATCGGTATTTAGAACTCGTTATCAGCAATGGGCCTCACTTATCGGTTATTAGAACCCGTTATCGGCAATGAGCCTCACTTATCGGTTATTAGAACCCGTTATCGGCAATGAGCCTCACTTATCGGTTATTAGAACCCGTTATCGGCAATGAGCCGCACTTATCGGTTATTAGAACCCGTTATCGGCAATGAGCCGCACGTCCGTAAGACTTAGCGCCGAATCATTCCGCACTCACTGCCTCGACGTGCATTAAGAACCAAAACGACGAACGATCCTATCTTCAGAATCGTTCGTCGTTTTGGTTTGTCATTCATATATTTCTGTCATCCATGCTCTTTACACTTATTACGCTCGAATCGTTTCTTCTACAACCTGAAATGACAGATGAATGTCAATTTGGCCTAACGAGCTATCAAGAGACAACGTTAGATACTTTTCAGACGAGTGAAAGATAGAAGAGCCTTCATTTGTAACCGGAGGCGTCACATCAATTATACATTGTTCATTCGACAACTCTGTCGCCGTAGTACCCGCAATCCAGTTCCCAAATTCCTTCACCGCACTCCAAGCTCATTGCATCTAATTCAGTAACCGTCATACCGCCCATCATTGTACTAACAATATTTAAAGCAGTCTCTTTCTTAAAACTACAAATGATTTGACCAGCTAACTGACCTTTTACACCAAGGATTACAGAAATGTCATTACTCGTGACGCTTGCATCTCCAGCTTAGGAGTTAGTGAGTGTACCTCTGCCCCTAGATGATTCATTAAAATTCCTTTTGTTGCTCGCACAATTGCATTAACATATCTAGCTTCCATTAAATTCCCCTACCTTACTCATTTATATTCGATAATATTCGACATAATTCTTTATGATCATTGTTACCTATTTATCGACCGAGTCCAAGCAAAAATTAAAGGGTTTATAAACTGAACAAGTTGTTTTTTTATAAAGGTTCTTTATAGAGGAATAGAAAGCGGTTACACATTCATACGTATCAATACATATCCACCTAAAAAACATGGTATGAGAAAAAGGGGGAATTACGTGAGCTCTACGGTGAAATGTGTAGCTATGATTTTAGCAGGAGGTGCAGGTACAAGATTAGGAGCTTTAACAAGAGAAGAGTCGAAACCCGCAGTCTCCTTTGGAGGCAGCAATCGCATTATTGATTACACACTAAGCAATTGTATTCATTCTGGGATCAAGCATGTTGGAGTGTTAACTCAATATAAGCCTGAAACCCTGCATTCCCATCTGCAAAATAGTGAACCTAAGGGCTTAACCATTCAATGCCTGCCCTCTACTGATTCATCTTATGAGGGTACGGCAGATGCTGTAGGAAAAAACATAGATTATATTCAACAGCATGATCCAACCCATGTTCTTATTCTTTCAGGTGATCATATCTATCAGATGAATTATCAGGAATTAATTGATTTTCATAGACAAAAAGACGCAGACATGACAGTCGCCTCTATTCAAGTTTCTAAAAGTGAAGCAAGCCGCTTCGGAATTTTGAGTGTTGATCAAAATGGGGCTGTTACGGAATTTGAAGAAAAACCCACACATCCCAAGAGTCAGATCGCTTCAATGGGCATCTATTTATTTAATTGGTCCTTCTTAAAAAAATGTCTTCTGGCTGATGCAAACAATCCAACTTCTAGTCACGACTTTGGCAAAGATATCTTACCAACAATGCTTGCTACTCATTCGAGATTGTTTGCCTATAATTATGACCAATACTGGAGAGATGTTGGGACCATTCAAACCTACTGGGAAACTCAAATGGATTTAAACCGTAGCAAATCACCATTCAAATATAGTCAAAATGAATGGCCGCTATTCACTTCCTATCCTGCTGCTTTTGTTCCGATTTCAATTCAAACTGTTTCTGAGTCAAAAAAACGAAAAATATCTGAATCAGTCATATCCCCTAGTGCATATATTTCAGATGGTGCTGCTATTTATCAATCAATTATTCTTCCAGGTTCATCTGTTGGAAAAAATGTCTATCTCCACAAAGTAATCGTTGCTGAAAACACTCATATACCTGACAATCTTTCATTTGCCTCAAACGACGAAGTGATGTTGATTACTCAAGCAGTTGTGCACCGTTATCTCTCTAAAACAAAAAGCAACGATACAGAGCATTCAGCAACAAATCAACTGTTAAAGAAAATCAAGTAAAAAGGAGCTTTATTGATGACTGACAATTGGACGGATATCTGTCATGTAGCGACAGAGTGCACCCCTTTTTATAAGACGGGAGGATTAGCAGATGTCATAGGATCTCTTCCTCAGGCTCTAGATATGCCCCGCGGTACTGTAACCGTGATTTTACCCAAGCATCAAACACTCTCTGATAAGTGGGGCAGCCAATTAAACTGGATCTATACTCTCTCCGTTTGGGTGAAATGGAGGAAGCAGTCCTGCCAAGTTTACGAGCTGTATCATCAGGAGATTCGGTACTTATTTTTTGAAAATGATTATTACTTTAATCGCCCTGTTCTTTACGGTTGCCACGATGACGGTGAGCGATATGCGTTTTTTTGTCATGCGGTCATTGAATGGATTGATCAGCAAAAGGAGAAACCTTCTATCCTACATTGTCATGACTGGCAGACTGGATTGTTGCCAGCTTATATACGCGCTAGGAATTGGCAAGAGCAAATAAAAACCGTGTTAACGATTCACAATCTTGCTTATCAAGGTCAATTCCCCTCCTCTGTGTTTAAGGAATTACTTCATTTTGATGATTCGGCTTATCCTATTTTAGAGATGGATGATCATGTAAATTATTTGAAAGCAGGCATTGCAGAAGCTGACAAGATCACAACAGTAAGTCCTTCTTATGCGCTAGAAATTCAAGAACCTTCATTCGGGTATAAACTTGATGGACTACTCAGACAACGATCTGATGACCTAGTTGGCATTGTGAATGGAATTGATTTAAAGGATTATAATCCAGCAGAAGATAAAGAGCTTGTAGCACCCTATACAAAACGTTCAAGTGCGTCTGAGATTAATAAACGTAGTTTGCAAGTGGAAGCTGGCTTGTCTATGTCTATTTCTACTCCTTTATTTGCCGTTGTATCAAGACTTGTGCCTGAAAAAGGAATTGGCCTCTTACTTGAGACCTTAAATCAGATGCTCCCTCATGAACGCATTCAAGTTATTGTTCTCGGAAGTGGTTCCCCCGAGCTTGAACACGAGCTACATGTGATGCAAAGCCGATTTCCTAAGAAGCTTTGTTTTTTCCATGGGTTTGATGAAGGTAAAGCTCGAAGAATCTATGCAGGCGCAGACATGCTTTTAATGCCTTCTTTGTATGAACCATGTGGGTTAAGTCAATTAATTGCCCTGCGTTACGGCTGTGTACCTATTGTTAGAGAAACAGGTGGATTAAAGGATACGATACAATCCTATCAACCCCACACCGGTACAGGAAATGGATTCACCTTTTTAAATAGAACATCTGGTGATTTACGTTTGACGATGAATCGAGCCCTATCTATCTTTCATCATAAACATCAGTGGAATAAATTGCTCGCGAGCTTTGCATCCTCTGACCTTAGCTGGCTGGCATCGGCTTCACTTTATCATCTTGTTTATGATGGCCTTCGTGATCGAAAAGGAGTGTTAAATCAACATGCTGATCAACAAGAGAACATTCAAGGAAACGTTATCGAAGCAATTAGTTGATGCTGGCCCTCTACCTTCTAGTCATGTTCTACTAATGATCGCATCAATCATTAAAGAGTTGCTTTCAGACAAGGCAGCATCTGCTCTTGATTTTAAGCAAAAACAAGTGTATTACTTCTCAATGGAATTTCTACCCGGCCGTTTTATTGAGACCAATCTTTTAAACCTGGATCTGCTAGATTCCTGTAAAGAAATTCTTTGCTCCAATCAGTATGATCCAGATCTCATTTTTCAAAGTGAATTAGATGCGGCGCTTGGCAACGGTGGATTAGGTAGACTAGCTGCTTGTTTTTTAGATTCATTGGCTGCCCTAAACTTCGTTGGTCATGGCATGGGGCTTCGTTATCAATATGGTCTGTTTGAACAAAAAATCTCAGAGCAGAAACAGGTCGAACTACCTGATCAATGGTTTAATGGTTCCGGTTATGTTTGGGAAAAGGTTCAAGCAGACAAGGCTTTAATTGTTCATTTTGGTGGGGCAATTCAATCAAGTGTTCAAAATAACCGACTAACTTTCCACGTAAATGATGCTGAAGAAGTAAAAGCAATCCCATATACTATACCGATTTTCGGCTATCAAAATGAACAAGTTAATCAGCTAACCGTTTGGAAAGCCGAAACGATGCCAGCGAGTCCCCATGTTGAGTTTGAAGCGTATGCCAAAGGAAAAAGAAAAGCTGAAGAAATCACTGAATTTCTCTATCCCGATGATTCACACTACGATGGAAAAGTTTTGAGATTACGCCAACAATATTTTTTGGTTTCTGCAGGTTTACAATCGATTTTATCAAGTTTTCTTCATTCTGAAGGTGTCATCGAGAACCTAGCAAAGAAGCTAGCAATCCAAATCAACGACACACATCCAAGCCCTCATTATTCCAGAGTTTATGAGATTATTGATTGATGAACATGAGCTTTCATGGGATGTTGCATGGGGTATTGTTCGTGCAACCGTCTCCTATACAAACCATACATTGATGGATGAAGCCTTAGAAAAATGGCCTGTTTTTTTAGTAAAAGAACAGCTTCCTAGAGTGTATTTGCTAATTGAAGAAATTAATCGCAGGCACTGTCTTGAGGTTGAATATGAGGGATTACACGAATGGGAAAAAATCGAGGATATATCGATTATTACAAACAATGAAATCCATATGGCAAGACTTGCAGTGATAGGTAGCCATTCTGTAAATGGCGTGGCGAAGCTTCATTCAAGCATTTTAAAGAATCGATTAATGAAATCGTTTTCTAGTCGCTTTCCTTCTCGATTTACAAATAAAACAAATGGGATTAGTCATAGACAATGGTTATTAAATGCAAATCCACTGCTGGCAACATTTATTACCGAATTGATTGGAGACGAATGGAAAAGCAATCCGCAATCATTAGAAAAATTACTAGCTTTTACAGAAGACTCTGCCGTTCTATCTGAACTCGCATCGATTAAGTACACCAACAAACAAAGGCTCTCGCAAAAAATCTATGCCAAAACCGGTCAACACATTATGGTTGAATCATTATTTGACGTTCACATCAAGCGACTACATGGCTATAAGCGACAACTGTTAAACCTTCTGCATATTTTGTATCTTTGGGATGTATGTCATGAAAAACCTGAATTAATAAAAGTTCCTCGTACGTTCATTTTTGGGGCAAAAGCAGCGCCAGGTTATCTATATGCCAAGCGTGTCATTTCATTAATTACGTCTGTTTCAGAACAACTTAATCAGGACCCAATAACAAAAGGAAAGCTTCAGGTACTATTTTTACCTAATTACAATGTGACTCAAGCGGAATTGATTATTCCTGCAGCAGACCTCAGTGAACAGATTTCTACCGCCTCTAAAGAAGCATCAGGCACAGGTAATATGAAAATGATGATGAATGGCGCCTTAACAATTGGCACAATGGATGGGGCAAATATTGAAATGACAGATTTAATCTCAACTGAACATTTTTTTGAATTTGGCATTGGTGCGGAGGAAGTGCTTGCGTATGAACAAAACGGACGATATTCGCCTCGTGAAGTATATAACCAGGACCAACGTCTACAAAAAGTATTGAAAAAACTAGTGGATGGCACAATTAAAGGGGATCAGGTTGCTTTTAAAGATATCTATTATTCTCTCTTGTATAACGGCGATGAATATTTCCTATTGAAAGACTTTGGCAGCTATGTACACGCACAAAACCAGGTACAGAATCAGTATCTCGATTCACATACCTGGCAAAAAAAATGCTTAATTAATATTGCCCATTCAGGCTATTTTTCAAGCGATCGAACCATCTCTGAATATGCAACTGATATTTGGGGCTTAGGAACCTAATCTCCTTTTATCGCGCACATCTAGAGCCAAATCAGGGTAATCCGTGAAGATCCCTTCACTGCCCCATGCATAAAATTGGTTCATTCGATCAACCGTGTTTACTGTGTATGGACGAATTCGATAGCCTTGCTCTTGTAGCTCTTGAGCCTCATGCATAAGCAAAGTAGATGATTTAAAATGAATACCCTCTACCTTTAACATCTGCAGATACTCACCAGGATCCACCATTGCCTGATGAACAAGAGCAGCCGCCTCAATATGCGGCTTTTCTTGTTTCGCCAGATAAAGCGCCTTGTGATCAAAGGAAGACAGGATTGTCCGCTCTTCAACACCATATGTCTCAAGCAATGGTAGAATTAGCTCTTTAATTTGAGAACGGTCAGATAATTCTGTTTTCAATTCAACATTTAGCCTTAATGAATGATTTTGAGTCCAATCAAGAAATTCCTCAAAGGTAGGAATTCGCTCGTCTTCATCTGTAATCATCCTAAGCTTCTGAATCTCTTCTAAAGTAAATGAGCAAACAGATCCCTTGCCATTTGTCACTCGATTTACTGTGCGATCGTGAATGATAACGGGAATGGCGTCCTTAGTCAGTTGAACATCCAATTCTAAACCATCTGCACCTGCTTTGGCAGCCTGCTTAAAGGCTGTCATTGTGTTTTCTGGATATCTCCCTGAAAACCCTCTATGTGCAAAAATCTGAGTATGTGACATGATTCCTCCTCAGTTATTCTGTAAATGAAACGTAAAAGCTTCCCTTTTCTTCTTCTCCCCAATGTAGCGTAAAGTGATCACCTTCTGCAATTGGACCTACGCCCTCAGGAGTACCTGTAAAAATAATATCTCCCTCAGATAATCCAAATGCCTGCTCGCATTCATCTAGTACCTGTTGAAAATCAAATAACATCTCCGTGCTGTTTCCAGACTGAATGATTTCTCCATTTTTTTGAAGAGAGAACGTTGTTTGTTTGATTTCATCCACATTAGTTAATGGCCAAAATGGCGTTAAAATAGCTGAATTACGAAAGCCTTTAGCTCGCTCCCAAGGATGGCCCTTCTTTTTTAGCTTTGATTGAAGGTCACGTAACGTTAAGTCAATTCCAAGAGCAATTTCAACAACACGATCGTTCACTGATTGAGAGTTCGATTTCTTTCCCACTTTCAGCACAATTTCAAGCTCGTGATGGATCTCTCCTTGTCCACTTGGGTAGCTAAGAGTTTGTCCGTTTGCAAAGGCCAAAGCACCTGTAGGTTTTGTGAACAGCAAAGGTGTATCAGGTACCTCATTTCCTAATTCTTTTGCATGCTGAGCGTAATTACGTCCAATACAGAATATATTTTGAATGTCTTGTAAAGTCATGTTCTCTTCTCCCCTTTATCATATGTATTGACTACATAGTTAGTCCCCTAAAATAAGTCCAACTCTGCAATCCTTTGAACTGCTTCTTTAAGTTCATCCTCTTCACACAACAAGCCAAGTCGAACAAATCCTTCTCCGTATGTACCAAATCCGTTTCCAGGTGCCACAACCACTCTAGCCTTATACAATAATAAATCCGCAAATTCCTCAGAAGTGTAGCCTTCAGGAACAGGAAACCATGCAAAAAAGGAGCCTGATGGAGCTGATACCTTCCATCCTATACGCGCCGCTTCTTTAACTAAAACATTTCTTCTTGCCTCATATGTAGCCACCAATTCTGTTACACACGATTGATCAGCTGTCAGCGCATAGGCTGCTGCCTCCTGAATTCCACCAAATAGGCTGCAGTAATAATGATCCTGAATTAGGTTGATCGCTTCAATGATCTGTGCGTTTCCAACAGCAAAACCAACTCGCAGCAAGCCATATTGTAGGTTTTGGAGAGGGTCATCATTTCAATCCCTACATCCTTTGCTCCGGGTACCTCCAGGAAACTAAGCGGTCTCTTGCCATCAAACCCAATCGCACCGTATGCATAATCATGTATGATTGCGATGTTATTTTTCTTCCCAAGTTCTATCGCCTTTTCAAATAGATCATGATCAGCCACAGCACCCGTAGGATTATTAGGATAATTAAGAAACATCATTTTTGCCTGATCTAATACTTCATCTGAAATGATGGAAAAATCCGGTTGGAAATTATTCTTAGATTGAAGAGACATTGTCTCCATTTTTGCACCAAGCCAACGCAATTCCTGACCAATAATCAGGATAACCAGGGTCAGGAACCAAGGCTGTGTCTCCCGGATTCAACAAACATTGACTCACTTCAACAAGTCCTGTTTTTGTACCGGATAGAATGGCTACTTCCGTTTCTGGATTAATCTCGACACCACACTCTCGTTTATAATACTCAGCAACGGCTTCTTTTAAAAATCCATAGCCAGTAAACGGAGAATATTTGTGATAAAGCGGATTAGAAGACGCTTCTTTTAATTTCTCAACGATATGTTCTGGTGTTGGCTGATCAGGGTTTCCCTGCCCTAAATTAATCACATCATCGTGTGTCTTTTTTACTTCGATAGTTTTACGCACTAGCTCTGCAAAAAACTGCTCTGGTAACCGATTAATAGCCTCACTTTTTTCGATGTTCACAGCGTTCCCTCTTCTCTCACCAAGCTTAATCTCTTTACCTTTATTTCAAATCGGTTAAAAAACCTTGCTTCCTCAAAAACTCATTTATATGCGGACGGTTTGGTTTACCCATATAACTAGCCATTTGTTCAGACCACGTCTGTTGCTTTGCATTGGTTTGACGTGTTCCATAATAAGTTAGCATCGTCTCATTATACTCATCAAGTGATTTTGGAATAGAGGTTCTTTGATAGGACTCATAAAAAACAGAAGCATCTTTTGGAAGTCTAGGTTTCTGTGCAATATCCTGATTTGGATAACCTAAACATAACCCCATAACAGGGAACGTACTTGGTGGCAGGTCTAGAAGATTTGTGACTTCTTCTGGTTGATTTCTTATTCCACCAATCATCACTCCACCGAGTCCCATTGACTCAGCAGCCAATAAAAGATTCTGAGCAACAAGTGCTGCATCTACAGCTCCAACAAGAAGCTGTTCCGCGCCTCCTATTTCAAGGGACTGATTATGTCGCTTGCTCGCCTCTTCAATACGATGATAATCTGCACAAATAACAAGAAATACTGGACACTCTTCTACCCAACGCTGTCCGCCTGTTAATGAAGATAGTGTTTCTTTTTTTTCATTGTTTCGAATAACAATAATACTATACGCTTGAACATGATGTGAGCTCGGTGCCCATCTAGCAGCGTCCGTTATTAGACTAATTTGTTCATCGCTTATATCTTGATCTGTAAATTTCCGAATGGAGCGGTGAGCGCTCATTGTTTGAATTAATTCATTTGTCATTGGTTTGAACACCTCATTCATTAAAAATACTATTTCTTACCCTTGCAGATTGTCACCAACACAAATGGATGAAATTGGTGTAAACTGATTTATGAAAGTTTTCTATCTTCTACTTTATCACGACAAAGCCAAGATCGAAACCTTTCCACATCAGAACTACATAATGAAGGAGTTGAATGCATGAATAACCGATCCACCCCAACACTTGAACAGGATCGAATCATCAGTTTGGATATGTTGCGAGGTTTTGCCTTACTAGGTATCATTTTAGCGAATAGTCTGCATTTCCAATTCGGTTTACTGTACGACACAAGTATCACAACACCCTATGCAAATGGGGGGATCGATCGTTTGACTGAAAGCTTCATCTTTATCTTTGTGCAAGCGAGTTTCTACCCGTTGTTTTCATTTCTTTTTGGATATGGAATGGCTTTGCAAAAAGAAAGACTATTAGATAAAGGATTAAACTTTAATGCAGTGTTTTGGCGCCGCACCGCCATCCTTGGCCTTGTTGGTTATTTGCATGCGATGTATCTATGGAATGGTGATATTCTCTTTACGTATGCATGGGCTTCTGTTTTATTGTTCTTTTGTCTAATGATGCCAGCTCGTGGTCTTATTATTACAGGTCTCATTCTGGTTGGTCTACTCGGTTCGTGCTCTTTAGTTCCAGATTCTTTCTATGAGTTTGGTATGAGCGACCAAGAAATGAATCCTACTGATGAATTTAGTGAAAAAGAAGTAGTGGTATTATCAGAGGGCTCTTACGCTGATGTTGTCGAGTTTAGACAAACTGAGAACCCTATTTTTCCTGGGATATTTGGCGACATCGTTTTTATTGCAACTCAAGTTATTGGCGTTATTGGATTGATTTTACTCGGTGCCTATGTGATGCGAAAAGGTTGGATCAAGGACCCCATCACCCATAAGAAAAAATGGAAAATCATCATGTGGGTTGGTCTTGGCGTCGCACTTTTAACAAAATCACCGTTAACTCTTGCTCCTGACAGTATTCAGTTAGCCACTTTACAATCTTATGTTGGAGGACCTTTCCTAACCGCATTTTTTGTTTCTGCGTTTGTTTTAGCGGTCACAACCGAACGAGGAAAAAAAATACTTCAGCCTCTTGCTTACGCAGGAAGAATGGCTTTTACAAATTATTTATTCCAATCACTCATTATGACAACTATTTTCTATCATTATGGCTTCGGCTTATTTAATTCAGTTGGTGTATTTGCAGGTGCCATGATCGCCGTTGCTGTTTTTATTATTCAACTTATTTTAAGTAAGGTTTGGCTGTCTTATTTTAGAATGGGACCACTTGAATGGATTTGGCGTGCAGGGACTTATCTGCAACTACCTCCGTTAAAAAAAGAATCGAAATAAGTTAAAAACAGGATCTCTTTATGTAGAGGTCCTGTTTTTTTATTATGGAGTATGAGAGACAATCAGTGTTGCTCCTCCGGCAATTGAATATGTACCAATTGTAGCTGGATAATAAAGTGTGACCCTTTTTCAAAGCGATAGGAAATCCCATCTACTACTATCTCTCCACTACCATCTAATACACTTGCTAAAAGGTAGTGATTTGGCGCAGTGCGCTCCACCGTACCGCACAGTTTCCATTCATACACACTAAAAAATTCTTCCGCCACTAGCTGTGTATTTTTTAACCCTTCCTGTTCCTGACAAACTCGATTTGTAGGATGGTCAACATGCGGAACGGTTGTAACATTTATTGAAGACTCCACATGCAACTCACGCTTGTTACCGTTATCATCTAGGCGATCAAAATCATACACACGATACGTAGTATCAGAGCTTTGCTGTGTTTCAAGAATTAAGGTCCCTTTACCTAAGGCATGGATAGTCCCACTTGGCACGTAGAAAAAATCTCCTTTTTGAACAGGGACGCGCTTAAGTAATGAATCCCATTTGCCTTGCTCAATTGCCTCTGCTAGCTCTTCCTTGGTAGAAGCATTGTGCCCAAATATAAGTTCAGCACCAGGTTCACAGTCAATCACATACCAACACTCTGTTTTTCCTAGTTCTCCATTTTCATGCTCATTTGCATAGGTATCATCAGGATGAACCTGTACAGACAAATCTGTATCCGCATCTAATATCTTAATAAGTAGAGGGAAACGATCCTCTTTTGCATCACCAAACAGTTCCCGATGATTCTCCCACGCTTCAATCAGTGTCTTCCCCTCAAGTGGACCGTTACGAATGATAGATGGACCATTTGGATGTGCGGAAATACCCAAGCATTCTCCCGTTTGTGGAGAAGGAATGTCATATGCAAAAACATCTCTAAGTTTCGTTCCACCCCAAATTCTCTCTTTAAAAACAGGCTCTAAAAATATCGGTTGATTGTACATGCTTGTTCCTCCAATCCTTAATCGTATGCTCGTCACTTTAATCATTCATTAAATACGATCAGAGTGCAAGAACTATTTGCTTTTAACAGATAAAAGCCTTTGTCTCATAAGTTAGAGACAAAGGCTACACATGACGATATTTTACGTATGGACAAAATCTCCACCATTAACGTGGATGGTTTGTCCTGTCATATACGATGAATCGTTTGAAGCTAGCAAGACGTATGCTCCGACATGTTCAACAGGTTGACCTGGTCGTCCCATTGGATTGTCCTGTCCAAACTCGGCTACCTTCTCCTCTGAGAAAGAAGCTGGAATTAACGGTGTCCAAATTGGGCCTGGTGCGACTCCATTCACACGAATACCTTCTTTAACTAACGATTGTGACATTGAGCGTGTAAAGGCATTAATTGCCCCTTTAGTACTCGTGTAATCAATTAAAGAAGGATTTCCACGATACGGGTTAATTGAAGACGTGTTAATGATTGAACTACCAGGCTTCAAATAGTCAAGTGCTGCTTTTGTAAAATACACATACGAATAAAAATTCGTCGCAAAGGTACGATGCAGCTGCTCTGCCGTAATGTCTTTTAAGCTATCAACCGGGTGTTGCTCTGCAGCATTATTTACAAGAATGTCTAGTCCATTTAGCTCGGTTACAGTTCGCTCAACGGCTTCAATACAAAACGTTTCATCTGCAACATCCCCAGAGATCGTAATACAACTGACTCCTTCTTGCTCTACACGTTGTTTGGTTGCCTCTGCGTCCTCATGTTCATCCAAATAAACAATCGCCACATGAGCTCCTTCTTTTGCATATCCAACCGCTACAGCTCGTCCTATTCCAGAATCTCCACCAGTTATAAGGGCAACTTTCCCCTCTAACTTACCAGACCCTTTATAGTTATCATCCTCAAAAATGGGTAGAGGATTCATGACATGCTCATCACCAGGTTGTTTATCTTGTTTTTGTTTTGGAATTCCATTTGTTAACTGTTCATGTAGCTCCACTTTCATCCGCCTCCAAATATGTGTCTCTACTTAATGGATACCCACATAAAATCTCTTCTTAAACATAAAAAAAGCAGAAGAGGAATTCCTCTTCTACCAGCTTGCTTTTTTAACTCCAGGTATTTGCCCTTTATGGGCCATTTCACGAAACTTAATTCGTGATAATTTAAACTTGCGTAAGACCCCACGCGGTCTACCCGTTACCTCGCAGCGGATCGTTAATCTTGTAGGAGACGAGTCACGAGGTAATTTTCTAAGTGCGGCGTAATCCCCTTTTTCTTTTAATTCTTTCCGTAGCTCTGCGTATTTTGCAACAAGCTCTTGTTTCTTGCGTTCTTTGGCGATTTTTGATTTTTTAGCCATCTATAATTCCCTCCATATCATTACGTTATTTGTTCTGCCCGTGTCACTTGCCACGGGTATGGGTCTTTAAATTGACTCCAATCTGCGTCCATTTCTTCATCTGTCAAAAGACAAAAATCAAGCTCACGACTGATCATCTCTTGATCTAAACCAATGCCAATAAAGACAACCTCCGTTTTCCGATCTCCCCATGTATCATGCCATTCTGTAAGTGCATCTGGATTCATCTGCTTATAATAAACTTGCTCAGCCTTTGGTAGAGACGCAACCCAATAAGCAACAGGTTCAAGTGTGGCAGATGGACCCGCTTGAGATAACATTAAAACTAGATCATTTCTTGTGGCACACCAAACCGTTCCTTTTGCACGAACCACTTCTTTCGGAAAGTAATCGGACCATTTTTCAAATCGTTCTGAGTGAAAAGGACGTCTTCTTTTATACACAAAAGAGTTAATGCCATACTCTTCCGTTTCTGGCGTATGCTCCTCTGCCTCAAGTTCCTTTATCCAACCCGCTTCCGTACTTGCTGACTCAAAATTAAATAATCCCGTATTTATAATCTCTTTTGGATCAACAACACTATGATTTGTTTCAATTAAACGTGCCTGTGGCTGAAGTTTTTTTAGTACTCCTTTTAATAGCTTGAGGTGTTGGTCTTCAAGCATGTCGACCTTATTTAAAATAAGCACATCACAAAACTCAATTTGATCAATCAGAAGATCCACAATATCACGATCATCCGCATCACTTAGTGCCTGCTTCCGATCAAGCAACGTCTCCCCAGAATTAAAATCATGCCAAAACCGATTTGCATCAACAACCGTTACCATCGTATCGAGATGGCAAAACTCACCTAGATTAATACCAGTTTCCTCATCAATATATGAGAAGGTCTGAGCTACAGGCACAGGCTCCGATATTCCCGTTGATTCAATCAAGATATAATCGATATTCCCCTGCTTAGCCAACCTCTCAACCTCTATTAAAAGATCCTCCCTCAACGTGCAGCAAATGCAGCCATTAGACATCTCCACCAGCTTTTCTTCCGTGCGATTAAAGCCTCCCTGCTCGATAAGATCCGCATCCACATTAATCTCACTCATGTCATTTACAATGACTGCAACTCGCAACCCCTGCCTATTAGACAAAACATGATTAAGCAGCGTTGTTTTCCCCGCACCCAAATACCCACTTAATACCGTAACCGGAATCGTCGACACATGTATTTCCTCCTCAAAAGTTCCTAAATCGTAATCATTACGAATTATACATATAGATAGATGAATTGTAAAGCGTAATGATTCTTATTTGTGAGATGAAAGGGTGGTGGTAGCTATTTAGGTGGGGGATTGATTGGTGTACGATAATGGTTTCAGGTGCTTATTATTGTTTGGTTTCTCTTTACTGATATGTGGGGCTCTTTACTGATATCCCGCTCTCTTTACTGATATCTGCTCCTCTTTTTCGATATCTGCTCCTCTTTACTGATATCTCGCTCTCTTTGCTGATATCCTGCTCTCTTTACCGATTTCTGCTCCTCTTTACCGATTTCCGCTCCTCTTTACCGATTTCCGCTCCTCTTTACCGATTTCCGCTCCTCTTTACCGATTTCTGCTCCTCTTTACCGATTTCCGCTCCTCTTTACCGATTTCCGCTCCTCTTTACCGATTTCTGCTCCTCTTTACCGATTTCTGCTCCTCTTTACCGATTCCACCCTCTCATCCTCGATTCCACCCTCTCATCCTCGATTCCACCCACACATTCCGATCCCCTTCCTCCAATCTATTAATCTATAAAAAACAAAATAAAGCGCTTACAAATTTCTCTTACAGGGTATACAATAAAAGGGATTCAAATAATTTACGTTGGAGGGATTTTTCATGGTTTATCAACAGCCTGGAACGACCGACTCTGTGGTTACTTTTAAGCAACGCTATGACAATTTTATTGGTGGTAAATGGACAGCCCCTGTGAATGGACGTTATTTTGAAAATGTATCTCCTGTAACTGGAGATGTATTTTGTGAAATAGCTCGCTCCTCTTCTGAAGACATTGAACTAGCGCTAGATGCAGCACACGATGCGAAAACCAACTTGGGAAAAACCACTCCAACCGAGCGAGCTATTCTGCTCAACAAAATTGCTGATCGAATTGAAGAGAATACAGAAAAATTAGCTGTTGCAGAAACATGGGATAATGGGAAGGCGGTAAGAGAAACATTAAATGCTGACATTCCGTTAGCAGTAGATCATTTCCGCTACTTTGCGGGGATTATACGTGCTCAGGAAGGTTCACTCAGTCAAATCGATGAGCAAACCGTCGCTTATCATTTTCATGAACCGCTTGGTGTAGTTGGGCAAATTATTCCGTGGAACTTCCCAATCCTTATGGCTGTATGGAAACTGGCCCCTGCTCTTGCAGCAGGAAACTGCGTTGTCTTAAAGCCAAGCCGAACAAACACCAGCATCTATCCTTGTTTTGACCGAATTAATTGAAGACTTGCTTCCTGCAGGAGTCATTAACATCGTGAATGGATTTGGTGAAGAGGCAGGCAAACCACTTGCTTCTAATAAACGAATTGCAAAAATTGCTTTTACTGGTGAAACGACTACTGGACGATTGATTATGCAATACGCCTCAGAAAACTTAATTCCTGTCACACTAGAGTTAGGTGGAAAATCACCAAACATCTTTTTTAAAGACGTCATGGACCAAGATGATGCTTTCCTCGATAAAGCCATTGAAGGTTTTGTCATGTTTGCACTAAATCAAGGTGAGGTGTGTACATGCCCATCTCGGACACTGATTCATGAATCGATCTATGATAAATTTATGGAACGTGCGTTAAAACGAGTGAAGGAAATTACATCAGGTAATCCATTAGATCCTAATACAATGATTGGGGCTCAGGCCTCTCAAGAGCAGCTCGAGAAAATTTCATCCTATCTTGAGATCGGAAAAAATGAAGGGGCAGAGTGCTTGATTGGCGGGGGGACTCGTAAAGTAGACGGGATGGAAAATGGTTATTATATTGAACCTACGATTTTTAAAGGCAACAATGATATGAGAATTTTCCAAGAAGAGATCTTTGGACCAGTTCTTTCGGTTACTACCTTTAAAGATGATGAGGAAGCGTTAGCTATTGCAAACGACACCTTATATGGTCTTGGGGCAGGCATTTGGTCTCGAAATATCAATACCGCCTACAAATTCGGACGTGAGATCCAAGCCGGACGTGTATGGACAAACTGCTATCATGTGTATCCGGCCCACGCGGCATTTGGTGGATATAAGCAATCAGGAATTGGTCGAGAGAATCATAAAATGATGCTCGATCACTATCAACAGACAAAGAACCTTCTTGTTAGTTATAGTGAAGATGCTCAAGGATTTTTCTAAGCCATACTTAACAAGACAACCTCTGCGCTTGCAGAAGTTGTCTTGTTTCATTACGCGAGATTTCCCAGACTTCAGTATGGTGGTATATCATTCGCAAGCATATTGCGGAATGTAAATCCAATCGCTGAGAGTAGCAGCAAGGCTGCTGATAACATTTTTTATTTTTCATTCTTTCTCAGACTCCCTATAGCATCGGCTCTACCACACTGCCCATAAATAAAATCGTTTCTGTTTTCTCATCAATAATAGCGAATAGAAACGGACGATCTGCGATAAAATCTTCTTCAATAATTGTCGCAGACTCAACTAATTCCACAGCAGTTACAGCAGCGGCCTCTGTACCTTCTTCATCAACATTTATATAGGTTTTATGAATTACATCGTCTATTCCAAAAATAGAATTTGGTCCAAACAATGGTGAGAAATCAAGCCCTCTATTAAAAAATGGTTCAAGGCCAATCTCTTAAAGTGACGGTATTAATGTATAGTCTGCAGAAAAGGTGAAGCTTGGTAAACGAAGATCTAGTTCTGTTTTTGACCAGTTATCAGTCCAAAAAACAGACGTGTCTAGAGAACCTGCGACTTCATTAAACTCACCTTCTTCCGGTAAAATAACCGCCATCGATATTCCATCATCTTCATAAGGGATTTTTAGAGCTCGAAAAGTTTGTTCCTCCAATAATTCGAAGCCTCCAATTTGGTTCATCATCGGATGCTGAACCGACTCGCCATTTAATAAATAAAATGGTTCAGGCTTTGTCAGATCCTCTTCAAATGGATACTTCCAATTAGCATCAAAATAAACGGCATTAATTAAGTATGCAACGACATTACCTGGTACTTGTTTAATTAATTCATCGATATAACCGTCCGTTTTTTCCTCTACCCATTTATTAATCGCTATTTCTGGCTTGTTTTCTGCAAACGGCTGAACCTCTCCATCAAAATAGGTGTGCAGTAATTCTTGATATTCCTCTTCTACACTTAGATCCCCTCTATGCCAAACTGAATGAGCTGTTTTTAGTTCTGCATAAGGAAGTGTATCAAACGACTCGGTTAGATTTTGTATCTCTTGGTTGATCTCGTTTAAAATCAGTTCCGTCTAAATTCAAGGCTTCAAGCAGTAGATCCCGATCTGCTTCTGCAAGTCCATTTGCTGTCATCAATAAAGCTAGTTGAACACTATAAGGAGAAACCATCACATTTTGGTCTTGATTTTCCTTAAACACCTCTTTACATAGTTCTTCACCCAATGTTGATTGTGCAGATGAAAAATGAGAATCAACATCTACCTGAGGTCGAGGTTTAGATTGTGGTTCTGAATCTCCATTACTTTGTGTGTTAGTCTGATCATATGTTCCGCAACCAGCAAGGATTACGGAAAGCCCTAAAATCATACACTTAAGCCTCATCACAGATCTCCTTGTCTACTCGTTTATAACAGGTTCGATCACACTACCCATAAATAAAATCGTTTCTGTTTTCTCATCAATAATGGCAAAATAATATGGACGATTAACATGAAACAGCTCAGGAACAACCGCTGATATTGTCATTTCCACAGCTGTAGCCGCAGCGGCTTCTGTCCCCTCTTCATCAATTTGAACATACGTTTTGTGGATCACATCCGTAACATCGGCCTGTATACCCTCTCCAAATAACGGCGAGAAATCATACCCTTTTTGAAAAGCACCTAAGTCCTGCAAGCTCTCTAGCAAGGAGTATTCACTACTAAATGTTAGCTTAGGCAAAATGAGGTCCACAGTTGTTTCGTTCCAGTTATCACTAAAAAAGAGCTCTTTATTTAAAGATTGTGCTACCACCTCAAACTCCCCTTCATCTGGAAGAACAATGATCATGGAAAGTCCATCATCTTCATAAGGTAATTTTAATCCTTGCATATTTTCTCCTATTAGAATTTCAAACTCTTCTTGTACTTTCATCATCTCATGATTATGAGTCTCTTCATTTAACAGATGGAAAGCATGTTTTTGCGTATCATTTTCATTAAATTCATGTTTCCAATTTGCATTAAAATAAACTGCATTTAGAATGTATGCAAGTGCAGTTTGGGGAATTTCATCCATCATTTTATTGATATGACCCTCTGTCTTATCTGTCACCCATTGATTCATTGTGTCTGCACCATCTTGCTCATCAAATTCCTCGATGTCTCCATTATAATAGGTATCTAGTATACTTTCGTAAAGATCCTCAACCTCTAGACCTGAACGATGCCAGACTGAATTTGCCGTATTTAGCTGTGCATGCTCCAATGCATCTAATGATTGTAGCTGCTTTTCCACCTGTTCATTTAGTACTTCTATATCGGCTGCTTCCATGTGAAGACTATCAAGTAATTCCTGCCGGCCACTCTCTTCTATTCCATTAGCTGTCATTAGAAGAGCAAGAATTATACTGTAAGGTGAAATGAACATATTTTCATTCATACCTTTTTCCTCAAATATTTGTTGGAATAATTCACTTGCAAATAGTGACTGACCAGACATATATTTTTGATCTAGTTCAACATCGTCTCGAGACTGAGCTTGTTGACTATCTGAATATCCACAGCTATTAACAACTAAAAAAACAAACAAAATAAAGGCATAATCGTTTCACTCCACTCAACCTCCTTACCCACACTTCGACAACCAGAATAGAAAATCCTACATTCTTTACCTTTTCTTTAGAAATGCTTGATAAGATAGACATATAGCCATTGATTGGAGGATGAAGTTATGGATACACAGACTTATCATAAAATAAAAAAACAGTACCTTCTCACATGGAATCTATCCTTTTTACTAATCGGCTGCTTCTATTTGTATTTTGTTACAAGGTATCAAATTGAGCTCGTTTTATTATATGTTGGTTTTTTGGTCATTCTTTCAGGGATTTACGAACTATTAACCTATAAAAAACCATTTTATCTTTTCCCGTGGACTCGTCAATTAGTGGAATTCGCAAGAGAGAAGCTCGGGAAAGAATGGAGAAAACAGAGGCTAGGTGGAGGATTACTTTCTATAGGACTTGGTCTATTCTTTGTGTGGAACAGCAGATCAGTATTCGACGGTCTCGAACCTGCCCGAGAAACTACCGGTACTTTTGTTGTGACTTTAATCATGTTTATCATTTTAATCATTATTTTGAATGCAACTCAGCTGCACTCTCTCAGGCAAATAGAGAAAAAAAGTACAGAAGAATTACAAGGATCATTTTTACGCAGATCTTTGGTTGGTATCGTTATTGGTTTAGTCATTGGATGGGTCATGTTTATTGGTATCATTATTTTTGTTATGTATTTAAGTACAGGAGGGTAATTAAAGCGAACCGTTCACTTAAAAAATGGCTGATCGAGATCATCGTGTTTCTTATTTGTTTTTACATTTTATTTAGAGTGACAAGTTTTTTATGGAATGCCTTTTTGCCAATGAATTTGGGAAGCAATGTATTAAATATGTTAAATATATTAGTCATGATGATATTACTTGTTGTGGCGCTAGTGATTTCCAGAAAAATTGTAGAGCAGTTTAAAATATAAGATTAGATCGTATTTTTTTGACTTTCCAGAATTTCTTTCATAAGTTTGATCTTCTTTCTTTCAGTACGTCTAGCTAATTGATTATGATCTTCCATTCTTTTATTAATCTCAACAAAGATTCTAATATTTTTATAATGAGAAGGAATTCTAATTACGCTTATTAGTATTAGAATAACTAATATGATAAACACCAAAAACTTAAGTAATCCAACAATACCCACTTCCAAAATTAGGACTCCTTTTATACCTTACTTTTTAATTTTTTGATCTCTTCTGCCAGTTCATTTTGTTTTAACAACAATTCTTCCAACAGTTCAACTTGCTTTTGCCGATTTTTTTGCGCTTCTTTTACCATCATTTCATTCTGTTCATTTGTTTTTCTATGTCTACTTGAGTTAGAAAGAAGAAAAAATATAACAGTCACACCAACTGCAAGAGTGACTAAAACCATCGTATCCAAAATATTATATACCTCCAAAATTATGATAAATCCTAAGAAAACGATAACACAATTTATTTTTTGTTTCAAAGGTAAGGAAGGGACTAGAATATGAGAAAAGAAGGTTTAAGGAGGCTCTTCAATTTGGATAATTACATATATCAAGACTTTATAAAGGATTTACAGCTCGGTTACGAGTTTGAGTTCACAATAGATGATCAAACTTATCATATATCTACTCACTCAAATGGTTTATTTCTTACTCATAATGGAGTCAGTCAGTCTTATAGTTCCTACTCTTCTCTTACTAAAAAAGCTCAGATTCATCATAAGACGTTACAAGAACTTTTTGAAACAAATGAAATAACAATTGTGCAAATTTATTAAGTTAAACACTTATGCCCCTTTTAAAAACACAAAAAAACCCGGCATCCACCGGGTCCCTCTCTTACAGGATTGCTTCTTCTTATTTTTTCAAGCAATTAAAACCAAATTCCTATCTAATTTCCATTCACTTAGACCGAGTTAAGAAATGTACACTAAGACCAGGGTTTGGGCTTGTTAACAATGAATATCAAATGCGACCCTTCTCTTTTCTTGATGATTGGTAAAACCGTTTCGCTTTTTCTCTGTTTCCACAAATCTTCATCGTGCACCATTGCTTGCTTTTATTTTTTGTGTGATCAATAAAAAACCATTCACATCGATCACTATTACATTGCTTTACCTTCTGAAATAAATCTGACATTATCAATTCACTAAAAGAAAGTACAACCGTAAAAGCTACTTTTGTTAACCCATCTGACATTGTTAATTGTTTTGAAAACACTCCGTCTTGTCTTAGCAAAATTTCTACTTGCTCCTGTGCCTTCTTTATCCATTTGTTTAATACCCGCATATCTTCTTTATCCGCTATTGTTTGGTTAACTGCATGAAAAGTAATTCTATACATCGCTTCTCTTAATTGGATAAGTTCAGTCAAACTTAGAGTTGAACGGGTGTTGCTCTCTACAGAAAGACCTATAAAATTAGCCCATTCTATGACATCTAGTTCACTCTGAAGCCATTCTTGGTGATTTACATGACCATGAAAGTTTGCTGTATTGATAAAATCTAAACTAATATGACCACTACTATTACTTAGTTCAAAAGGTTTATCTTTGTACATTTGTAATCACCTCTTTATTATAACTTGCTAAACCCATTTTAAAAGGTTAACATATAACTGTCAAAAATACTTTAAGGGGTTATGATATGATTCCCTATTTTCACCTGTTCCTTGCAATCTTGATTGAAGTATTTGCTTCAATTCAATTAAAACGCTCTGAAGGCCTTAAAAATATCGTTCCAAGCCTGTTAACTTTTACTGGTTATGGGCTTACCTTTTATTTTTTAGCAAAATCTCTTGTTTATTTGCCTATGTCTCTCGTTTTTGCAACATGGTCTGGGTTAGGAATTGCTTCCACCGTCCTTTTTGCGATTTTTTTCCTAAAAGAACAAACTAATAAACAAACAATTGTCGCTTTAACTATTTTACTCACAGGTGTTTTCTTATTAAATATTAGCCATTAATTTGATTGAAGGTGAATTGGTTTGAAAAAAGAATATATTTATTTAATCATCGCGATCATATTTGGATTATGCGGACAGGTTTTGCTTCAGTATTCGAACGGTTTTACAAACTTATTCTACACAATTAGTTGTCTTTGTTCTTATTTTTTTGGATTTAGTTTTCTAGCCTTAGCTATCGAGAAACTCCCTTTGTCGATTTCATATGCCATTTGGGGAGGACTTGGTACAGCGATGTCCGTTGTTTTCGGAGTGCTCCTTTTTGGTGAAAGGCTCTCAATCATAAAGATAACGGGGATATTATTAATCATCCTTGGTATTGTTTTGCTTCAATTGAGAAAAAAAGAATTAGTGTCTCACATTGAATAGTTCCTTTTGAATTACCAATTTAGAGGAATAAGATTTTTACCATTCTACAATCTATCCGGAACCTCTGGCATAATCAGCTTGGATTCAAAATCACACAAAAAAACCCGGCATCCACCGGGTCCCTCTCTTACACGATTGCTTCTTCATATTCCTTTTTAAAGAATTCTTTCATGGCATGATAGACGTCTCCCTGCTCCTTCAGAATATAGTGACGGAAGCGTGGGTCATCGATGTTTTTGTAGGCACTCATAAGTGTGGAGTGTCTAGAGTATTGGTTAACTTCACCATAACCAAACATGCTTGATACGCTCATTAGTTGATTAACTAGTTTTACGCAGCGAGCATTGTCGCTTGTGAGGTTATCGCCGTCTGAGAAATGAAATGGATAGATATTATAGCGGCTTGGTTCGTATTTCTCGTCGATGATTTCTAAGGCTTTTCGATAAGCTGACGAACAAATTGTGCCTCCGCTTTCTCCTTTTGAGAAGAAGTCTTCTTCTGTTACTTGTTTGGCTTCTGTGTGATGTGCAATAAATTCGATATCAACGGTCTCATATTTTGTTCTAAGAAAACGTGACATCCAAAAGAAAAAGCTTCGTGCCATGTATTTTTCAAAACGCCCCATTGAACCACTGGTATCCATCATTGCAATAACAACTGCTTTTGATTCGGGTCTAGTGATTTCATTCCATGTTTTGAAACGTAAGTCATCATTAGAAATAGGATTAATGCCTGGTTTTCCTGTTAACGCATTTCGTTTAATTGCAGAAAGGATGGTTCGGCGTTTATCAACGTTCCCCATCAAACCTTTTTTGCGAATATCATTAAATGAGATATCTTCAATGATAATTTCGTCTTCTTCTTTCTTTTGTAGGTTTGGAAGCTCAAGCTCTGAGAAGAGTAGGTCCTGCAATTCAGCAATGGACACTTCTGCTTCATAATAATCTTCGCCAGCCTTGTCACCAGCTCCTTGACCTTTTCCTGGTCCAAGCTTGCTGCTGCCCGTTTGGATCTTTTGCTACGACATCACCAATTTTTGTGTCGCCTTGTCCTTGCCCAACATGTTTGTTTTTGTCATAGTTATAGCGAATTTTATATTCATCTAATGAACGGATCGGAATACGAATGACGTCTTTACCATTGGACATGACGATACTTTCTTCACTGACCAAATCAGGCAAGTTCCTTTTAATTGCCTCCTGAACCTTCTCTTGATGACGTCGTTGATCCTGATAGCCTTTTCGGTGGAGGGACCAATTCTCCTGAGACACAGCGAATCCTTGATAATCGTCTTTTTTCACATGTTTCCCTCCCTGATTATATATGTGTAAACAGACTGCCTGGATATGCACATCTTCAGGCTTTTTTGCATATAGTATGGTGGAGTTGGTTCACTAATATGAAGTGGACTATTTTTAGTGATTACCTTATCTTATGCAGACAAGTGAAAGAGTTGCCAAAAAATTCAGATTGAATGAATCATCTTTCAATAGTGTCTGTTTTTATAGTAGGAATGGACAAGCTTTTGAAGACCAAATAAAAAAAAGCAGACATGATTTATGTCCACTTCTTAAAGTATAAAATTAATACCCTTTCCCAAGTCGTCGCTCAAGCTCTTCAACTAATCCGACTATCTCAGCTGTTCTGGCTTCTTTCTCAGCAAGATCGTTTGCTTTTTGAATTCGTTCCAACGTTTTGTCATCTAGATTAGATAAGCGTTCCTCTTCCATACGTTTATTTTCTGCAAAATCAGCTAGAGCTTCTGCTCCATCACCTATGATCTCAGCTGGACAATTGCCTTCTAAAAGAATGGTTGCTTCATTATCTGTGAATGTACAACCTTCTATATATGGACCTGCCTCCCGGATTTGAATGGCACAATGACCACCCTCCATTATTGTGGTTTGTGCAATCACAGGCTTACTTCCATCTGTAATTTCAAGCTGCGCTAAACCATGGCTCACAAAATGACACTGTTCAATCCGTCCTCTCGCTTCTTCTAAAAACCAGATCGCATTCGATGGACTTTCCGATACGGTACAGTTTTTGAATACTGGATCCGCTGCCCCACGAACAATAATCTGTGGGTAGTCTTCACCATGACGATAGATCTCACAATGCGTTAACTGACCTTTACTTTCCTCTAAAAAGTGAAGTCCATTTTCATAGCCTTCATAAATAGAAGAGGTATCCATTTCTAGAAAGCTTTGTTCTGCCACAACCACTTGAATTTGTTGATGACTATAGATATTCGATTGAAAAATAGCTGCGGATGATTGTTCTGTTAACCACACACCATAATGATCCCCATGGTGAATAGAAGAACGCTCAATAATCGTATTCCCTTGTTCAGATACACAAATCTGAGGAAGGAAGTGTCCCGCAATTTCACTATCAGATATAACCGCTTCGCCACTTGCCGCAATTAAGACTCCATTACCTTTTCCACTTAAAATAGAACATTGTTTAGCCTTCAACTGTCCTCCTTGCACATTAATTTGAGCTTGAAGGTGAGCAACTAAGCGAGTTTGTTCAAGACGCAAATTTGTTCCGTCCAAAACGTGGCATCCAATGTCACCACTATGTATATAAGACTGACTAATAACTGATGTACTATCGCTTAACCTAATCTGATGGCCATTGTTCCGATATAATTCTGAATCCCTCATTAATAAACGGCCACCATTTACTTCTATTCCACCATATTTCCCTTCATATAAACGACTGGAGATCAAAGAAAGTTTCGCGGATGATTGCACGCTAATTTGAGATTTCAAACCAGTATGTCCGTAAACCGAACAATCCTCCAATACCATTTGGCTAGCTCCCTCTAAAATGACAGCCTCCTGCATACCTTGAAAAATGTGAGAATGCTTTAATTTCATCTGGGCACCTTGATGTAGGATTATTTGAACGGCTTTTTGTTTAGACAACGCGCAGTATAAAAGAGACGCTTTCCCTTGTGAAACAATCGCATGTTGATTATTTTGCATAATGACGTCACGTAAAACAGCCTTGCTGTCTTTTTTAATGGTTAAAGCCGACTCGCTCATTCTATTTATGTCACAGTTATCGAGCTCAGCTGAACCATCAGAAACAAATATGCCTGTTTCTCCGTCCTGAATCGTTACATTCTTCAGACGAAAAGTGGCGTGATTCTTTATTTCAAATGAACCCTCAATGATAATGGCATCTTTCTCACCATTTCCACTAATGGTTATCGATTTATCTATAATGTATGTTCCTTTATATGTACCCTCTTCTAACTGGATAGATCCGCCCTCTTCAACAACATCTAATGCCCGCTGAAGCTGTTTATATTTTGATAGAATTTTTTGTGACACGGTAATGACTTTCACACGATCCACCTCACTTAGCTTCATTATAATTCAAATTACATTTTCCTGTCCAAATCGAATGGCCAAAGGTAGTAATAACCAATTAAAAATTCTCGTTGAATAAGAACAAGAGTTCGCATATACTATAAAAAAGGGGGCATTGATATGAACACATCTCTATTGGTTAGAAGCTGCCTAAACAAGGATTTAATTGAACTGATTTATCTTTCAAAAACAAATAATATATCGCATAGAATTATCACTGCAGAGACAATCTCCAATGGAATCTTAACTGGTTATTGTCATCAAAAAAAGCAAGTAAGACGTTTTTTAATTGAGCAAATTCTCTCCGTCTCGCCAGTGCAGCAAAAACAAGCATAGATTTGATTAATCTCTCTTAAAGCTGGCTATGCTTTTATAGCTGGCTTTAATACTAACTTGCGTGTTGCACAAATAAGCGGTATGTTATAATTTTATATAGTAAGTAATGAAAACAAGTTAGGCAGGTAATTGACACATGAAGAAGAATAGATGGTTGATTGTGGCGATCAGCTCGCTTGTATTAAGTAGTTGTTCACAATATAACCAAGAGCCGGCAAATGACGGTCAACAAGAGCAGGAAGAACCATCAGACAACGAGACATCAGCACCAAGTGATTCTTCGCCATCAAATGATGAGCAGGATGAACAAGAGGATCAAGAACCTTCCGAAGACGATGAATTACCTGAAGACGAAACAGAAGATCAAAACGAAGAGGACACGATGTCCCTTCCATCTGAATATTTTAACGAGATTGAGGAAGTTGATGGACAACCTGTCATTCAAAATCCTAATAACATTTTAACATTTGTGAATCACGATTATCACCTTCCAAGTGATTATGTACCAGAAGATCTTGTCATACCTGATGTGAAATTTTCATATGGACACCAGGACATCCCTAAAAGTTATATGCGCGAAGAAGCTGCCGGCGCTCTTGAAGCTTTATTTGCTGGAGCAAAAGAGGAAAACATTGAGTTAGCTGCTGTATCAGGCTATCGTTCGTATGATCGACAACAAGAATTATATGATCAAGCCGTTGCAAGATCAGGAGCAGACCAAGAATTTGTGGCAAATCCGGGCAGCAGCGAACACCAATCAGGACTAGCAATGGATGTTTCGAGTGCTAGTGTCAATTATGGATTGGTTCAAGAATATGAAGATACTGAAGAAGGACAATGGCTTGCAGATAATGCCCATCATTTTGGTTTTATCATTCGCTATCAAAAGGAAAAAGAAGATATCACCGGATATGGTTATGAGCCGTGGCACTTGCGTTATGTTGGGGAAGCTGCAATTGAGATTTATGAAAATCAATTAGCACTTGAAGAATTTTTTGATTTAGTTAAAGAAATTTAATCATTTGAATGGCTCGCTTAATGCGGGCTTTCTTTTTTAGAAATGTTTTAGGAGGGTGGTTGCTCTGAAGATTCTGATCTTAGCTTTTATTCGGTTCTATCAACGTTTTATCTCACGCTACACCCCTCGAACCTGCCGTTTTTATCCAACCTGCTCTCAATATGGAGCAACGGTTATTGGCAGGTTTGGTGCAGCAAAAGGGACGTGGCTCCTTATCAAACGTATGGCTAAATGTCATCCCTTTCATCCAGGTGGAATTGATATGCCACCTGGAGAGGAAGATGAGTCCTCTCATACAAGTTGCAGCCATCCACATTAAAAAAGTCGGAACCGAACATTGGTTCCGACTTTTGCTTATTTACTTCCCATAAAGGTGAATTCAGATAATGGCCAGAAACGTAAGTCTACCTTACCGACAATTTGATCTTCACTGATAAAACCGATCCGGCGACTATCAAGACTACTAGGACGATTATCCCCCATCACAAACACATGCCCTTCTGGAACAAAAACCTCATCAAAATCCTCAGTATATTTACCAGGACCTGGTTTTACGTCATCTAGATAAGGTTCCTCTACTGGTTCGTCATTAATATAGAGCACATCACTCTCAACTCTAATAGTATCGCCCGGCAACCCTATAACTCGCTTAATATAATCTTCGCTCTGTGTAGCATGAAATACAATCAAGTCATCATGGTTTGGTTCACCAAATTGATAGTTTAACTTATTAATAATAAACAGCTCTCCTTCATGAGCTGTTGGTAGCATTGATTCTCCACGCACTTCGTAACTCGTAAAAAGGAAGGTGCGAATAATCACTGCCAGTAAAATTGCAATAACAATTGCTTTTACCCAAGCCAAATAGTTCACTTTTCGCTTTACTCACAATGTTCCTCCGCCATTCTTTTCTTTTCAATTTACCACTTTTAAACAAAGAGAACAACCTAACGCGTACGAATTCACGATGAGAAAAATCTACTGAAAGCCAGATTACCCTTTTTGAACCACGTTCTTCTTATGCTTATGTAAAATTATCGTTTTTTAACAATTACTTTTAAGGAGCATGAGACAGAAGTATACAAAGGCGAACAATTAATCGCTCAATCCAATTACAAATCACGCAGTAGGACATACACGTAGTCTCAAGCACCTATTTCAAGGGTGATTTTACTTGCAGGTGCTGGTGTGGCTGCCCTAATCTCTTATTTTTGATAAAAAAACCGAACCATTATGTGAGTAACATCATAATGATTCGGTGTGCATGATAGTAATATATTTCTTCATGACCTATCGATTTAGCAGACTTCCTACATAACGCAGCAATTCATTGGCTGAGGTTGAGTTATAGCCGTGTTCGTCGATTAGTCGGGCAATGACTTCATTTACTTTCTTAAGCTGAGACTCATCTGGTGTTTTAACTGATGTGGTGATTTTCACAATATCCTTTAGATCAGCAAACAACTTTTTCTGAATGGCCTCTCTTAATCTTTCATGAGAATTGTAATCAAACTTCTTACCTTTTCGGGCATAGGCAGAAATTCGGATCAAAATCTCTTCTCTAAACGCCTTTTTTGCATTTTCTGAGATCCCGATTTGTTCTTCAATGGAACGCATGAGTTTCTCATCAGGTGTCATTTCTTCTCCTGTCAGTGGGTCCCGCAATTTGTTTTTATTGCAATAGGCCTCGACATTATCTAAGTAGTTATCCATAAGTGTTTTTGCCGACTCATCATAGGAATACACAAACGCCTTTTGTACTTCTTTTTTCGCAATATTATCGTATTCCTTACGCGCAACAGAGATGAAGTCCATAAACCGCTCGCGTTCTTCTTTGGAGATTGATGCGTGTTGATCTAAGCCCTCTTTAATGGAACGAAGCACATCAAGTGCATTAATCGATGTTAACTGCTTCCGAATGATCGCTGAGGAGATTCGGTTAATTACATAACGTGGGTCAATCCCGCTCATACCTTCATCCGTATGCTCATTTTTTAATTCTACGAGGTCTTGAGAGTTAAAGCCTTCAACACTCTCTCCATCATAGAGCCGTAACTTCTTAATAATATCTATGCCCGATTTTGTCGTATCCTTTAATCTTGTTAAGATCGTAAAAATAGCGGCTACTCTAAGGGCATGAGGGGCAATATGGACGTGAGACAAATCACTATCATCAATCATCTTTTTATAGATTCTCTCTTCTTCACTCACTTTTAGATTATATGGAATCTTCATCACAATAATCCTTGAATGCAGAGCTTCGTTTTTCTTATTAGAAATAAAAGTTTTGTATTCTGACTCATTGGTATGAGCTACAATGAGTTCGTCTGCTGAAATTAAAGCAAATCGGCCAGCTTTAAAGTTTCCTTCTTGAGTTAGTGAAAGCAAATGCCACAGAAACTTCTCATCACATTTTAACATCTCCTGAAACTCCATCATGCCTCGATTCGCTTTATTTAATTCTCCGTCAAAGCGATAGGCACGTGGATCAGATTCAGAGCCATATTCCGCAATCGTTGAAAAGTCTATGCTTCCTGTTAAGTCAGCAATGTCTTGTGACTTCGGATCAGATGGACTAAATGTACCGATTCCAGTTCGCTTATCCTCTGAGAAGAAAATACGCTCTACCAATACATCTTCAATCCTGCCTCCATACTCTTCTTGCAACCGCATCATATTTAATGGAGAGAGATGGCCCTCAATTTTGACTCCATATTCCTCTTGAAAATCAGAGCGTAGATGTTGAGGAATAAGATGTAGAGGATCTTCATGCATTGGGCATCCTTTTATGGCATACACCGCCCCACGATCTGTGCGTGAGTACTGCTCTAATCCTCTTTTTAGCATGGTTACAAGAGTTGATTTACCGCCACTAACCGGTCCCATTAAGAGCAGAATACGTTTTCTAACGTCTAATCTCTTGGCAGCGGAATGAAAATATTCTTCCACAAGCTGTTCAATTGATTCTTCTAAACCATAAATTTGTTCCTTAAAAAAAGAGAATGTCTTCTTGCCATCCTTCTCCTCCACTCCAGCATCATGAATCATATTAAACACTCTGGAATGAGCGGTTTGTGTCACATAAGGTTTTTCCTTAATTAATTCTAAATAATCCTCAAATGTTCCTTCCCACTTCAACCGTTCTTCTTCTTCCCGAAAGCGTTCAATCTTTTTAAGTATGCTCACAATACCCCTCCATCCTCGTCGATACGAGATTAATATATTCTATGCACTAATAAAGTTGAACATGCCCTTTTTTGTTGACCAAACATCATTGTTAATCCCATATAAAGTCGCAGTTAATTTAGCTCGTCAACTGTAAATTCCAGCTATTCAATGGTATACTTTAGGAAAAGTAGTTTTAAAGAAAGTGAGATTAGTATGAGACAAAGTACAGGCTGGCTAATCATCGTTATGTTATGTGCGTCATTTGTCCTGCTGTTAACTCGTGTAGGAGCAGAAGTTAATGATGTCGAAACATTATCGGAGGCGTTTGATGCGAATATTGAATTAGGTGAGTTGTTTCTCTCATCTAACAGCTATATTCTTGATTCAGAAGGACGATTAGTCTCCGAAATATACAAGGATTCCAACAGAATCTATAAATCCTATGACCAAATTCCCAAGCTGTTTATCGATTCATTTGTTTCGACAGAGGATCGTCGTTTTTATGAGCATGAAGGGTATGATACAGCTGGTATTGCACGAGCATTTGTTGCCAATTCTTCAAGCAGTGAAACTGAACAAGGTGGTAGTACGATTACACAGCAGTTGGTTCGTAATATTTACTTAAGCCATGAGCAAACGTACCAAAGAAAGCTAAGTGAAATTCTGTATTCACGTGAGCTTGAAAAACGTTATACGAAAGATGATATTCTTGAACTCTACTTAAATTCCATTTTTTTTGGTCACCAAGCATACGGAATTGAATCAGCAAGCCAATATTATTTTAGTAAAAGTAGTAATGATCTTTCGATTGCTCAAGTAGCCTTTTTAACAGCTATCCCGAATAATCCAAGTTTTTTTGATCCAATTAATCATCAAGAGCGTACCGAGGATCGTAAGGGCTGGGTTCTTAAAAAGATGCTCGATGAAGAGAAAATTACGGAAGAGGAATATGTTGAAGCGACTGAAGAAACGATTGAACTCGCTGTCCAAAAACGTACAGATATGTTTCCAGATTACGTTACGTACATACGAGATGAGTTCAGGGATCTTGTAGCAGAAGAGGATGGCTTTAACAGCCTATTAGACAAGGCGACAACACCCGAACAAACAGATGAAATCAACAAGGAATTAGATGAACGCATTCAAAGATTGTATGATGAAGGCATTGCGATCAACACAGCATTAAAACCATTAATGCAAAAACAAGCCGTTCAATCAGTAATTAATCATATTCCAAACGAATCTATTCAAGGATCGCTCGCTGTTATTGATAATGAATCAAATAATCTTGTGGCGATAACTGGCGGTAAAGGTTACGAAAAGTTTAACTTTAACCGAGGTTATCAGGATTTTAGACAACCAGGCTCGGCAATAAAACCACTACTTGCATATGCACCATACATTGATGTTACTGGTGTTGGTCCATCAGCTAGAATCGACTCTAAGAACAAATGTTATCCTAACGGTCCCGAAGACTATTGTCCAAAAAACTATGATGGTAAAGAGATTGGTTCGGTAACATTAAGCCAAGGTTTAGCAAGTTCATATAATACAACAGCCGTCGCCTTATTAGATAAAACAGGTCTTGAAACGTCCTATTCGTACCTTGATAAATTTCATTTCGAAAAAGTTGAAGATAGCGACAGAAATTACTTACCTACAGCTTTAGGTGGTTTTAGGAAAGGGGTCTCTCCACTTGAAATGACAAGAGCTTATACAACCTTTGCCCATGACGGAGCATACACTCCAGCACATGGTATTACAGAAGTGAAGGATGGAGCTTGGAACGTATTGTACAGCTGGGATGAACCAGAAACCCAGGTTTGGAGTAAAGCAACCAATGATAAGATGCGACAGATGCTTGCAGGTGTTGTGAAAAATGGTACCGGACGCTCGATTAATGTCTCTGCACCTTACGTTGGTGGAAAAACAGGTACGTCAAACAACTATCAAGAAATCTGGTTTGTTGGTTTAACTGACCAGTATACAACTGGCATTTTAATCGGACGTGATCAAGATTTAGAAGGACCAAAAAGTATTGAAAGTTTTGCTAAGTCAAATCCTCATCAAAAGATTTTTAATGATATTATGAAATAAAAAAAGGGTCCCTATGTGGGATCCTTTTTTTGCTTATTTCTTATGAGGATTGCTGTCGTATCCTGCCGCAAAGATGGCTACTAAAAAGACTGCACATACACCTAAAATTAACGCTGTTCCCATAAATCATTGCCTCCTTAACGGAAAACCATTTTAATTACTTTTATTATACTGAAATTCTCGTCAATTGAAAAGGCTTACTAAAATTAACACCGTTCTCTGCCTAGTTCATATGAAAGAAGCGCTTGCCTATTCTTGCCAATATCTGTACAATTAATACTATACATTACGCACGTTTAAACGTTTAGAACAGGAGTTTATCACTAATGTCAAACCGTTATTTAACAGGGCACTTTGCTTTAATTTCTATTATACTATTTAGCTTATCTCTTTCCTTTTATGCACAATCATTTATCCTTGGACAGTTAGAAAATCTAGGTGTCTATGATGGCATGCTTGAGTTTTTTACGGAAAGCGGCATTAAATTAGCCATCCTTTTTGTCTTTTTACTGATCTTTTTTATGGTCTTCTCCGCGTTAAAACTAATCTCAGATACAACCATCCAATTATCGATGTTGTTCTTTTCAAAGGATGAGGATGGAACAGAGTTAAACAAAGTTCGCGCAGGCTCTTGGATTTTCCTTGGAGCAAGTTTACTTTCACTTTTACTCATGCAGGAAATCTTTTTTATCGGGGTCGTTTTTATTGCAGCATGTATCATTTACTTTATGTTCTTTATCTATAAAATCTATGACTCTCTCAGCATTCTTAGTCTAATCGGGTTCGTTTTTTTCCACGTAGTCTTTTGGGGCGCATTTATATTAGCAGTCGGCTACACAACCTTACGCCTATATAATAGCTTCATCCAGAGTATACCTTTCTAAATGAATATAACGCAAAAAGCCTCTCGGAAACTTATTCTGAGAGGCTTTTTGTGATCTGTATAAATAGGGAAATTATTTAACCCTCAAATAGAGCGGACTGGATGGTAGGCCGTCTCCCGGTAGCATGAAAGAGGGCAAGGTTGCCGGAGCAAGTAATATCGACATACTACTTATTGCTCTCTAAATTCCTTGAAATCCTTGCTGTCTAATCGCCTCATACACAACAATTGCAGCTGTATTCGACAGATTCAAAGAACGAACTTTATCCGTTTGTGGAATACGCAAGCAGTTCTCCTTATATGACTCAATAATGTCATCAGGTAAACCTGTTGTCTCCCGTCCAAACACAAAAAAGATCTCCTCATTTACATCAGAGTAATCAAAATCACAATAGGTTTTTGTTCCAACCGTCTCAATTAAATACACAGATGCCTCTGGAAACTGATCTGTTAATTCTTTAAATGAATCATAATAGTGAATTTTGACATTTGGCCAATAATCACAGCCTGCACGTTTTAACATCCGGTCTTCCGTAGAAAAACCAAGAGGTCTAATTAAATGCAGAGATGTGTTCGTACCGGCACATGTTCTTGCAATATTACCTGTATTTGCAGGGATTTCTGGTTGATATAATACAATATTTAAGCCCAATTGGTACACCTCGTTCTAAAGATAAACGTACAAAAAGTAGTATACCACGAATGAGGTCTAATCTTATATCACAACAATACGAAAAAATTTATACTTAATCTCAGGTGTCCACGCGGTAGAATCCTCGTACGACCAGTACCTCATCCTACTATTCACTGTCTGTGCATTCACAAGTGGCTCATTGTTCTCATCCTTAGCCACAACCATCGTGGTATGCTGCCACCTTCCATCCCCTGTAAAGTCATAACAAATAACATCACCTGGCTGTAATTCCTGCGCAGTTGCTTTTTCTTCTCCCCTAAGTCCAGACGTTGATCCACTTAAATACCACCTTAATGAATGAGCAACCGTCCAGCTTAAACTCCAGCTTGCCCCTTCCGTCCACCACCCCTTGCTTTTCTGACCAGTTCGATTCATTGGAGCTCCACCAGCATGAAGGCATTGTGAAATAAAGTTCGTACAATTATCGGTAAATTTATTGTAAATGGGATTATAGTCATTCCACCAAGCGTTCCGCATAACGAACGGCTTCCCTGCGATTGTATCGGTTTTTTGATCGATATTCATTTTTCTCTTCTAGATGATCTAATGGCAAAGGGGCTTTTGGATCTAACTCAAGTGAGTGACGAATGATTTCATTATCTGTAGTAAGCAGTCTATTCTCAAACGAAGCACGTCTAAATTCCTGCCTCTCCTCCACGTATAACTGTTCGCGTTGTTTAAAAAGCCACTCATAATAGATGGTATAATCAACAATCGTTTGGTTTTCGATTTTTTGCATTCTAGTAATTTCACCTGCTGCCCTAGAATGCACAAGTGATACATGACGACGTTGCTGCGAGGATCTACTCCGCATAAGCCCTGCCATATCCTGTGGCGATGCATCTACAAATAATTGATTACGTTTTTCTGCCAATTGATGAATGGCTTTTACAATCGATTGATCCATAAGCCTTCCTCCTTATATCCCTTATACAGGCTATTCCTTGGCAGCTTGACTCATTCGAATAGATTAATGTATAATAATACATACGATATTATAAATATACAATTACTAGCGGGTGATACCTTGACATATTCCATTCGTTTGGCGAATACGACCGATATTCCTGACATGTGTCATTTAATGCACGAAGCTTTTTCTATCTATTCAGACCCACCATCAAGTGCACTTGATGAAACCATCTCTTCAATCACTAATAACCGTCAGCAAGGTGAACAAGCCGCACTACTCTTTGACAACACCAACACTCTACTTGCGATGATTCGATTTGTGCAAACGGACAAAACCATTAGTTTCCATCGGTTTGCCGTTAAGCCTTCTATTCAAGGCAAGGGGCTAGGAAGTTTGTTGCTAACGTGGTTAGAAGACTATGCTGTTCATCAAGATGTGCTGACATTAACGTGTAAAGTACGAAAGAATCTTTCTCAAAATATATCATTCTACGAAAAAAACGGTTATCAACAGGACAATAATTGGACCCCTTCCATTCAACACTCAACTCCTGTGTTAGCTTTCACCAAATCCATTACGACTACAAACAAAAAAAAGACACGCATAGCCTCTTACTGAAGAGGTGATGCTGTCTTATTTTAATTTAATGAGTTAGTATTTGTTCTCTTGCCCCTTCATGGACAAGAAGCATTTCTTTTTTATCGAGTCCGCCTCCATAACCTACCATGGAACCGTTGCTACCAATGACACGATGACAAGGAATAATGATTGGAACGGGATTACGATTGTTTGCACCACCTATTGCACGTACGGCTTTAGGTGCGCCAATTTCTTCTGCAATCTGTTTGTAGGAGCGTGTTTGACCAAAATCAATTTCCTTTAGGGCTTCCCACACTCGCTTTTGAAAAAGCGTTCCCGTTAGATCAACTGGGACGTCAAATGTTTGGCGCTTTCCAGAAAAGTATTCGCCAAGCTGTTCTTTAGCTACGGAAAGCGTTTCTGAACATTGCTGCCATTCTCCACTCATACCGAGTTTTAAAAGTTTGGCTCTAAGTGTTGAATGAATACTTTCAATCGTTCCAAAATGGAGGTGACACACTCCTTGCTCTGATGCAACAATGGTTAATGGTCCTATTGGGCTGTTCATTTCGTCCACAAAACAAGCGGAGCGATTGTTCATTCCATACTCCCCCTCTCACTATACTCAGGTCTCTATTATTCTACCTCAGGTTATTCAGACAAGCTAGTTCCTTGTTACGTTTGTTTCCAACAAATCCAGACCTTTCTTGATTTCTGCTAGCACTTGCTCATCTTTTTCGTTTAATTTCGCATTTTCAAGCACATTTTCTTCTTCCATCGTCCGACCTATTTTGCCAATCGCCCATGCCGCCGTACCTCTAATCACTGGTCGCGGATCATCCTTAAGCAATGATTTTAAAACAGGTAGTGCGCTCTCTTCTTTAAAATGAGCTAGGGCAATAATTGCATTTCTTTGGATCGGCTTTTTCCCACGCCAAGAACCAGAAATCTCTCCAAACTTCTCTTTAAATTCACGATTGCTCATGGTGAGTAATGGAATCAGACGAGGCTTAGCAATCTCAGGATCTGGCTCCATTTCTGGATGGTTATGCACGTCAATTCCTTTATTTTTAGGGCAAACCTGTTGACAAGTGTCACAGCCATAAATCCGGTTCCCAATTTTTTTACGATACTCATCAGGCAAAAATCCTTTTGTTTGTGTTAAAAAGGCAATACATTTATGCGAATCGAGCTGTCCACCTTGAATGAGCGCTCCAGTCGGACAGGCATCTACACATTTATTACAGCTGCCACATTGATCAGTAATTGGCGTATCTGGCTCAAACGGTAAAGTAGTAAGCAAGTCACCTAAATAGACATAGCTCCCAAATTCCGGAGTGATTATGGCGCAGTTTTTTGCGCTCCACCCTATTCCAGCGCGTTCTGCTACGGCGCGATCAGATAGTGCACCAGTGTCAACCATTGAAACTGTTCTTGCTTCCGGAATTCGTTCATTTAAATAAGTCTCCAATTTCTTCAGGCGATCTCGTAAAATATCGTGATAATCCTTGCCCCAAGAAGCACGACAGAACATACCGCGACGATCACCCTTTGTACCTTTTGGAGGATTTTTCATTTTAGATGGATAGGCAAGGGCAATCGAAATAATCGATCTTGCTTTGGGCAGGCTAAGCTCTGGATTAACTCGCTTCTCAATATCCGGTTCTTCAAATCCAGATTGATAGCCAAGCTCTTGCTGCACCAAGCAATCGGTCCTTTAATGTCAAAAAAGAATCCGCTGAAGCAAACCCAATTTTATCGATCCCGATTGTTTTACTGTATGCAATCAAATCTTGTTTCAACTGGGCGTATGTCATGCCCTTCTCACCTTTCTCCACACTTTTTTCATAAAAAGCGTTTTGGTTAATTTCATTTATCTTTCGTGCTATGCTTATTTAAAAAGGAGGCTTGTCCCGTGTTAGAAGCTACTATTGATCAATCGTTACATAACAAAGTACCATCACTCAAATTTGGCATGATATCTTACCATCATATCGCGATTGGTGCTTCACCACAAATGATACAAGGTCGAATCAGGTATTTTCAAGAGGTACTTGCTGTTTCCCTAGAAGAAAAAGAGTTCACCGATTTTGAGGGAATTGCAGCTTGGAGAGATGTTTTTAAAAAACTTGGCATCTCTGCTTCCAGGTATCGTCCTTCTCATGAGGCCTTATACCGCCGAATCAAAAAGGGGGATTTTCTAGAAGCACCACATTCAGCGATTGATTTGAATAATTTCTTTTCACTTGAGTATCAGATTCCTGTAGGCATTTATGATACTACACATATCGATGGACCGATTCAATTTAAAATGGGTGATGCGGGCGAAAGCTATGATGGGCTAAATGGTCGTACATTTTCAGCAGAAGCAAAGCTTGTGAGTGCAGATAATAACGGACCGTTCGGAAGCCCGATTGTAGATTCAACTCGGACATCAGTTAGTGCAGACACTACGGAAGCTATACAAATTTTTTATCTGAATCCAAATCTGAGTTTGGAAGAAGCAAGCCAACTTTTAGAGCGAGCGGCTCAGATGTTTACACAAGTACATGGCGGAGTTGCCAGTTGGAAGCTAATCGACGTTTAAATCCATTTATTTTTGGGAAACTATTAGTGAGTAATCATAATAGGAGGCCATTATCATGACACAAGAAAAAATTTCTCACATTTTAAACAACCAAGTATCCAACTGGAGTGTGCTTTTTACAAAGCTCCACAACTATCATTGGTATGTAAAAGGACCTCAGTTCTTTACACTACATGAAAAATTTGAAGAATTATATAACGAAGCATCTGGATATATTGATGAACTAGCTGAACGCTTATTGGCACTTAAAGGTAATCCACTTGCAACAATGAAGGAGCACCTTGAAACAGCCTCAGTTAAAGAAGCTGAAAATGGTTTATCTGCGGAATCCATGGTCGAGGACATTGTTGGTGATTTTAGTATATTGATTGAGGAATTAAAAGAAGGTATGGAAGCCGCTGAAAATCTCGGCGATCAAACAACTGCAGATATGCTTCTAGCCATTCATCAATCACTTGAAAAACACAACTGGATGCTACGTTCATTTTTACGCTAATCGTTAATATGAAAAAGCTGACCCAAATGGGCAAGCTTTTTTTATATGACTAATGTAGATTGAACATAATGATAGAGAAGTGTTCCTGTATGATCTAGCGAATCACGGTGTGTACGCTCGTATGCATGAGACGAATCAATTCCCGGACCAACCAATCCATGAACGATATCATGACCGGAGCGGATCGCAGCCGAAGCATCTGAACCATAATAAGGATAAATATCTAACTTGTAATCGACCTGATGTTTTTCCGCTAAACTGACCAGATGTTTACGAAGCAAATAATGATATGGGCCACTCGCATCCTTTACACAGATCGAGGCTGAATATTCATCCGTAGATTGCCCGTCCCCCATAGCTCCCATATCAACCGCTAGATATTCAACTGTTTCCGGGGAAATACTCGCATTGCCTCCGTAGCCAATCTCTTCATTATTCGAGATAAGAAAATGAGTGGTGTAAGGTAAAGATAGCTTTTCTTCCTTTATACGCTTAATGAGTTGAAGAAGCAACGCCACACTAGCCTTATCATCCAAATGTCTCGATTTTATGTAACCACTTGATGTTTCTTCTACCCGTGGGTCAAATGAGATAAAATCTCCTACCTCAATACCTAACTCGCGAACCTCATCAGCAGAATGAACTCGTTCATCTAAACGAATCTCCATATTCGTCTGATTCCGTTCAGCCGTTCCCGCTTCCTTATACACATGAACCGAAGTCTGATGCATTAAAATCGTACCCGTATATGTTTTCCCAGACGACGTTTCAATTTGACAGTACTCCCCTTCGATCGCATTGTAGCGAAAACCACCAATCAAATCCATACGCAGTCTCCCACTCGATTTGATCTCCTTCACAATCGCCCCAAGCGTATCCACATGAGCAGTCAGCATCCGGTGCTGCGACGTGTCCTCACCAGGAATTGTAGCCAGCAGTCCGCCCTTTCGATTTAAGCGATTTTCAATCCCTAAATTATTTAGAAAATCCTGTACAAATTGAATAACCTCAAATGTATTACCAGTTGGACTTGGAATGCTCACAAGTTTTTTTATAATATCTACTGTTTCCGATACCCGATCTACCGTCATCATAATTCCTCCCTATATGTACTCCATTTATACGATACCGTTTTGATGTGGAAGTTTCAACTATAGGGCAGTGGCGTGGATGGAGAAAGTTTCAGGTTTACGCTCTTTTTACCGATATCCGCTTCTCTTTACCGATATCTGCTCCTCTTTACTGATATCCCGCTCTCTTTGCTGATATCTGGTTCTCTTTACTGATATCCGCTTCTCTTTACTGATATCCTGCTCTCTTTGCCGATATCCCGCTCTCTTTACTGATATCCTGCTCCTCTTTACTGATATCCCGCTCTCATCCCCGATATCCCGCTCTCATCCCCGATTCCGCTCCCTCATCCTCGATTCCTCACTCTCTTCCTCGATTCCTCACTCTCTTCCTCGATTCCTCACTCTCATCCCCGATTCCTCACTCCAACGCTGCCTTCCTCCCCCACACAAAAAACTCCAAAGCCACCCAGGCTTTGGAGTTTCGATCCTACTTTTTACGTGAGTTTCACTGAAATATATTTGGTCTCTAGGTATTCTTCAATTCCGTGATGGCCGCCTTCTCTTCCTAGTCCGCTTTCTTTCAGCCTCCAAATGGTGCTTGTGCTGCGGATGGTCCACCGTCGTTTACTCCAACGATTCCGTAATCGAGCTTTTCAGCAAGCTTGATTGCTCTGGTGAGGTCTTGAGTAAATAGATATGCGGCTAAACCAAATGGGGTTGCATTGGCACGTTCAATGGCTTCGTCCTCTGTCTTAAATGTAGAGACAGGGGCAAGCGGGCCAAAGGTTTCTTCGATCATACAAACCATATTATCTGTTACACCGGAAATAATCGTGGGTTCCACAAATTGACCATGTTTACGGTTTCCACCATATACAAGACGAGCTCCTTTTTCTTTTGCGTCTTTTATATGCTCAAGGACTTTATCTACAGCATCATCATCAATAAGTGGGCCGATGTCCGTGTCTTCATTTAGTCCTTCGCCGACAACCAACTTCGAAACAGCGTCAGCAAATTTTTCTAAAAAGACTTCTTCAACTTCCTCAGCAACAAAAATACGATTGGCACAAACGCAAGTCTGACCTCCATTCCTGAATTTTGATGCTACTGCTTGTTCAACAGCATTATCCAAATCCGCATCACTTGTGACGATTAACGGTGCGTGTCCACCTAATTCAAGTGAGAGTTTTTTCATCGTCTCGGAAGCGCCAGTCATAAGCTGTTTCCCAACTTCTGTTGATCCGGTAAATGTCAGTTTGCGCACACGGCTGTCTTTTTGCCATGCTTCTGAGATTTCACTTGAGCTACCTGTCACAATATTGATGACTCCTTTAGGAATACCAGCTTGCTCTGCTAATTTGACTAGCTTAAAGGCAGTGAGTGGAGTTTGGCTAGATGGCTTCAGAACGGTTGTACAACCTACCGCGAGAGCAGGAGCTAGTTTTCGTGTGATCATAGCTGCAGGAAAATTCCACGGCGTAATTGCAGCCACAACTCCAACAGGCTGCTTAATAACAAATAGACGCTTGTCCGCGGCGGAAGCAGGGATCGTCTCCCCATATACTCTCTTTCCTTCCTCGGCATACCACTTGATAAACGCATTCGCATAACCAATCTCGCCAGAAGCTTCTTTTAAAGGTTTACCTTGCTCTTCAGTCATCGTTTTTGCAAGGTCTTCTTGATTCTCCTCAATTAAAGCATGCCATTTTTCTAGAAGAGCACTTCGTTCATATGCAGTCTTCGCTGACCATTCGGGAAAAGCGCCGTGCGCAGCATCCACTGCGGCCTTCGCCTCCTTCTCTCCTCCTTTTGGAACTTGATCTACTGTTTCTCCATTTGCAGGGTTCACAATGTCGATTTTTTCTAGCTGTTCACCAATCCATTCGCCATTTATATATAAATTCATAATCATTTTTCCTCCTTGATTGCATCTTTCATATACTCTTCCTGTTTTCGAATCAATTTAAACCAACTAATAGATCATTTCACCAAGAGGCCCATCATCACGAATGATTGACTGAATCCCATATACGGAAATGGGGAAGTAGGTAAATCCATATACATACGCCTGTAATTCATACAAATCAAAAAACAGGACCAACGATTTATCTGCGATGTACCATTTTTGGTCAGCTGTAATGCCTGTAAATGGGTTCAATAAATCAAGCTGTCTTGCTTTAATTTGTGCCTCGATGATCTTATTTAATGGTTGTGTGTAATTAACACCACCCTTAAACAAGTCACCTAAGCTGTAGATTTTTCCGTTAGCTGTATTCATGGTTAGTGTTTCTTGTACCGTCATTCCGTGAGCGCCGCCGCTATAATAATATAATCGGTTCATCAGGCTAAGAATATTCCGTTGATTGTTTTTGATTTCGTAGCCTCCTGTTAATGTTGTATCTTGAGGCGGCTCGTAATAACCAGAATCCTTAATCATTTTATGAACTTGCTGATTAATCGCTTGGTTTAATTCATGCTGAATATGTGGGGTTGGTAAACCCGTTAGTTCAGGGTAAAAAATATCAAGCCTTGGAGATAACATATGACGAGTGACAATTTGAGTAGGCAAGATCGAGGTGTTCATGCATACACTTCCTTTTTTAGTTTTTATAGAAGTCTATGCAAAAGAACCCACTGATAGCAGCGGGTTCTTAAAATGATCTTATTCAGGTGAAGTAACAAGTTGCTTTCGTGCTTGTTTTGCAGCATCAACCATGACTTGTAGAGCTTCTACTGTTTCTTTTTCCTTACGAGTCTTCAAACCGCAGTCAGGGTTAATCCAGAATAATTTTGGATCAAGTACTGATAGTGCGCGACTAATATTACGATCGATCTCTTCTTGTGCTGGCACACGTGGACTATGAATATCATAGACACCAAGACCAATGCCTTTATTATAGGTAAAGTCTTCAAACGCTGAAATCAGCTCACCATGACTTCTGGACGTTTCAATTGAAATAACGTCTGCGTCCAAAGCATCAATGGATTCAATGATCGCTTGAAAGTCTGAGTAGCACATATGAGTGTGAATTTGTGTTTCTGGTTGCACAGTAATCGTTGATAAACGGAAAGCATCAACTGATTGTGTGAGATAGGCTTGAGATTTACTTTCTTTTAGCGGAAGCCCCTCACGAATGGTTGGTTCATCCACTTGGATAAGATTAATTCCTTCTTTCTCTAGCTCCTCTACTTCCTTACGCAAAGCAAGCGCAATTTGGTTGACAACTTGACCTTCAGGAATATCAGTACGTGGGAATGACCAATTAAAAATTGTAACCGGTCCTGTTAGCATACCCTTAACCGGACGTTTTGTTTGTCTTTGTGCATAAGCCGTTTCCTTTACGGTCATCGGCTCAACAAATGCAACATCACCATAAATAACAGGTGGTTTTACACAACGTGAACCATAGGATTGGACCCAACCGAACTTTGTAAATTGGAAGCCTGCAAGTTTTTCACCAAAAAACTCAACCATATCCGTACGTTCAAACTCCCCGTGAACTAGTACATCAATATCAAGATCTTCTTGGATCTTAATCCATTTATCAATTTCGTCACGAATAAATTGCTCGTACTCAGCTGATTCAAGCTCGCCTTTTCTCCACTTCAAGCGTTGTTGACGGACTTCCTTGGTTTGTGGAAAACTACCGATTGTTGTAGTTGGTAGAAGTGGTAGCTGATACTTTTCTTGTTGTAGACGAAGACGTTCTGGTGCATCAATTGAACGTGTTGGCACTGACTCTCCAACTTCAGCAAGTAGCGCACGAACCTCTTCATTATTTCGACTAGACGAATCATTTAATGCTTTAACTGCTGCAGCGCTTGCTTCTAAAATCTGCTCGTCGCTTGTATCATTGGCTACATTCGTTAAAGCCACTAGCTCTTCAAGTTTCTCATCAGCAAACGAAATTCCTGATTTGAGTATTTCAGGTAATTCCTCTTCAAGCTTCACAGTAACTGGGACATGTAGTAAGCTACATGATGGTTGGAGTATCAATTGGCCCTCTCCAACGACTACAGAAAGCTGATCAACTATTTCTTTAACTTCCTTTAAATCAGCTCTCCAAATATTACGCCCATCAATGATTCCCGCAGCTAAAATTTTACCAGTTGGCAATCCGAATTTAATTACTTGTTTAAGAGATTCGCCAGCATCATGGACAAAATCTAAACCTATTCCTTGTACAGGTAGGTTGACAATAGCCTCGTAATCATCCACTGCTTCAAAGTACGTTTGTAGTAAAATGTTTAGCCTTGGAGCAGCGACGTCAAGCTGTGCATATACCTCTTGTAACAAGTCTAATTCAGAAGATGTTACTTGCCCATTTAAAAATGGCTCATCAATTTGTACCCACGCAGCATCCGCAGCTTCTAGTTCTTGTAGTAGCTGTGCATACAACGGAATAAACGAACGAATCAGTTCCTGCTCTGATAGGTCTGTTTGATTTTTTGAAAGCTTCACAAAGCTAACTGGTCCAAGTACAACTGGTTTTGTATCAATATCTAACTCAGTTTTCGCCTCTTTATATAAATCCAACACACGATTATGTACGAGTGATGTTGGTGCTGAAGTAATTTCAGGTACGATATAGTGATAGTTAGTGTTGTACCACTTTGTCATTTCAGATGCGACTGCTGAATCGGTACCACGTGCGATAGCAAAATACGTATCTACATCTACTTCGCCGCCGTTGTATTCAAAACGATCTGGTACTAGTCCAAATGAAACGGCTGTGTCTAATACATGATCATATAGACTAAAGTCACCTACTGGAATTAAGTCAATCCCTGCCTCTTTTTGTTTCTTGATGTTAGAAAGTCGAATGTCTTTAAGAGAATCAAGTAGCTCAGTTTCAGAGATGTTTTTCGCCCAATAGTTCTCTAAGCTTTTTTTCCACTCTCTTTTTTCACCAATTCTTGGATATCCAATGTTTGAACTTCTTACCTTTGGCATGTTCTCACTCACTCCTCATATAGTCTCTCAACTTAACAAACTCTAATCACAAACCACCTAAGCAGATCACTCCAAGGGAATAGAAAATGCCTCCTTCTATTAAAAGAAAGAGGCATTGAACAATCTCAATAAACGTTCCCCTTATCTTTCAAAGTGTTTCCACCTTGCTTGGATTTAGCACCTTTTCATTTTCTGAATGGTTGCTGAAGCTTCATCGGGCCAGTCCCTCCGCCTCTCGTTATAAGAGCATTTCACTATGTTATGTTGAATTGAATCTACTTTAGCATGAGATAATCCTCTATGTCAAAACAATTTTGAAAGTTTGCTCTTATTCGTCATTATTTGCATTCATCCTATAACTTGTGGGAAAATCAAATAGCTTTACTATTAATCTATGAAAGGTGTGAACCTATGAGCGAGGAACAAACTACTCAGCCTACTTATAACACAAGGGCTAAAGTAGGACTCATTTTAGGACCATTGCTATTTCCTGGCATACTTTTTAATCCCGTCCAGTCAATTAGAGCATGCACCTAGATTTGTACTTGCTATTACTCTTTTAATAGCTACATTCTGGGTTACTGAAGCCATACCAATGGCTGTTACATCATTAATTCCACTAATTGTTATTCCATTAGTTGGAGCTGCGGACATTGATACTATTGCCGCATCTTACAGTAGTCCGACAATATTCATGTATGGTGGAGGCTTTGTTATTGCGATTGCGTTGCAAAAATGGAACCTACATAGAAGAATTGCCTTAAACATAATTGATATGATTGGAACCGAGAGTCAACGGATTATTCTAGGGATTATTATATCAACAGCATTTTTATCATTATTTGTATCAAACGCTGCAACCGCTTTAATGATGCTTCCAGTTGCTCTCGCGTTGATCTCAGAGGTAAAAGAAAAAGAAATTCTAACTGGTAAAAGCTTAAGTCATTTCTCAAAAAGTATATTACTAGCTGTTGCCTATGCCGCAACAATTGGGGGGCTTGCTACTTTAGTAGCGGCTGTACCAAATGCCATTTTTGCTGAAATTGCGAGAACGCAGCTTGATCGTACTGTTGCTTTTTATGAGTGGTTACTCTTTGCAGGACCAGTTGCGTTGCTTATTCTGATTTTTCTATACTTCTATCTGACAAAAATGAAATTTAAAGTTGATTCAGGTAGTCAGAATCAAACGATTGATTTCATTAAGGAAGATAAAAAGAGTCTTGGGAAGATGTCTAGGGATGAAATTTGGGTTGCGATAATTTTCGGGATAACTGTGTTTTTATGGGTTTTCAAATCACTTGTATTCCCAGAAAACATCGCTGCTAATATGCATGATGGAGCCATCTCTATTTTTGGCGCCGTATCCCTTTTCTTTATACCCAGCACTAAAAAAGGTGAAAGAATATTAGAATGGCGCGACCTAAAAGAGCTACCGTGGAATGTGTTAATCCTTTTTGGTGGTGGACTAGCCCTTGCATCTAGCTTTGGAGCTTCCGGTTTAAACGACTGGATTGGCGACACGCTACAATTGCTTGAAAATTTCACCCCATTCATTATTATTTTGTTATTAGTCGTTATTGTATTATCTATTACAGAAATATTGTCTAATACTGCCGTAGCCAATCTTGTGCTTCCGCTTTGTGTAGGTTTAGGAATCGCTGTTGGTATGGATCCATTAGTTCTTATGGCAGCCGCTGCCCTATCTGCCGGTTCATGTTACATGCTACCTGTTGCAACACCTCCTAATACAGCCGTTTTTAGTGCGGGTGTACTAGATGTTGCCGATATGGCCAAAGCTGGCGTCTGGTTGAACATATTCTCGGTAATTGTGATTACCCTTGCCGTATACTTCTGGATGCCAATTGTATTTGGACTGTAATTAATTTTAGCTATATGAAGAGCCGAACCAGAAAATGGTTCGGCTTTTTTTTAGTGCCTCTACTGGTTAATCTTCTTCAAGTACTGGTATTTCATTTTGCTGATGCAGCTTGGCAAAATAAAGCAAGTGATGGACCATCTTTTTCACTTGTGTCATCGTGAACTCATGCTTATGTCCTTCTGCTTCAATAAATGAAGGTCCAGGACCAGCTTCTCCTAGCCAATAGGTTGCAGTCTCTGGAGGCATGGTAAAGCCAATATGAGATAGACCAAACACCACAGAGGCGATTGCATGTTTTGCACCATCCTCGTTGCCTGTTACAACCACACCACCAACTTTATTATAGAAAAAAGGTTGCCCCTTTTCATTTGTCATACCATTGCTGCCATATAAGCGTTCCATCACCTTAGTAGCAATACTAGATTTCTCTCCGATCCAAAGTGGCGTTCCAATGACAACAATGTCAGCCGCTTTTAGTTTTTCGATAATTTGTGGCCACTCATCACCTTCACCCGCATCGTCAACAATTCCATAAGCAACGTTATAATCAGCGACACGAATACTTTCTGTCGTGACATCGTGCTGCTCAAGACGAGATGATACCTCATTCATCAACGCTTCGGTATTTGATTGACCTTCTGAGCTCTTTTTTAGAGAGCAATTTAAAAATAGTGCATGAATAGACATATACATTTCTCCTTTATGTTAGCTACTCTTTCTATTACCTTTTAAAAAGTTGCTAAAACCATAAAAAAAGACAGGGAAATTGTTTCCTCCCTGTCTTTAATAAAGCTTGCCTATTTACCAGGCTGCTACTTCACCGTCTGTTCGATGCTCAGTTCCACCTGCTAACACACCTGTTTTTGGATCGCGCCAAATGATTTGACCTCGTCCGAATCCACCTTCATCCACGGCGATTTCTATTTGATGTCCCTTAGCTACTAGTGCTCTTGTAATCTCAATTGGGAAACTAGCCTCAACCTGTACCTTTTTCCCGTTTGTCCAAAGCCACCTTGGAGCATCAAGAGCTGCTTGAGGATTCAAACCAAAATCAATCGTGTTCATGATTACCTGTACATGGCCCTGAGGCTGCATGAATCCACCCATTACTCCAAATGGACCTACTGCTTCATTTCCTTTTGTCAAAAATCCCGGAATAATTGTATGATAGGTTCTGCGTCCTGGCTTCAGATAGTTGTGATGCTTTTCATCTAGTGAGAAATTATGACCTCTGTTCTGCATCGCAATGCCAGTACCAGGAACAACTATGCCAGAGCCAAAGCCCATATAGTTACTTTGGATAAAAGATACCATATTTCCATCCCCATCAGCTGCGGCCAAATAAACCGTCCCCCCAGAAGGTGGTGTTCCTGGCTCAGGTGTAATCGCTTCTTCCCCAATTAATGCTCGTCTCTCTGCAGCATATTCATCAGAAAGCAACACATCCTTAGAAACCTTCATTTCTCTTGAATCCGTGATAAAAGCCATACCGTCCACAAATGCTAGCTTCATAGCTTCAATTTGTTTGTGATAGGTATCAACAGAATCTTTCCCTTGAAAATCAAAACCTTTAAGGATATTTAATGCTTCAAGCGCAATTAAACCCTGCCCATTAGGTGGAATTTCCCACACATCGTAGCCTTTATATTCAGATTTTATTGGCTCAACCCATTCAGGCTTATATGCAGCCAGATCTTCTTTTGTTAGATGGCCTTTGTGTTCAGCAAAAAAAGCATCAATTTCATCAGCAATTTCACCTGTATAAAAAGCCTCTGCGTTTGTTTCAGCAATTAAGCGTAATGTTTTGGCGTGACCTGGTGATTTCCAAATCTCTCCTTCTTTTGGTGCTTGCCCATTTGGTGTAAAGGTCTCAAACCAATGCTTAAACTCATCGCCAGTAAGTTTTGTACGGAAGCTTTTTGCTGCCTTTGCCCAATACTTAGCAAGAGTTGGTGAAACCGGATATCCATTCTCTGCATAATCAATAGCTGGTTTTAAGACTTCTTTTAAAGAAAGCTTGCCAAACTTATCTGAAAGCTCTGCCCATCCACGTGGTGTTCCTGGAACTGTAACTGGCAGTACGCCATACGTTGGAAGTTCATCTGTATAACCCGCTTTTTTTACGGCCTCTGGAGTTAATCCCATTGGCGCCTGTCCACTTGCATTTAAACCATGCAACTTACCATCAGTCCATACTAAGGCAAACGCATCTGAACCAATTCCGTTAGAGGTCGGTTCTACTACGGTTAAACATGCAGCCGTTGCAATAGCGGCGTCAATTGCATTTCCACCAAGCTTTTAAAATATCTAGCCCAGCTTGTGCAGCCAAGGGCTGAGAGGTTGCCACCATTCCTTTTTTTCCATACACGACATTTCGTTTTGATGCATAAGGATACGCTAAATCTGTCACTGTCTTCACTCCAATAGATTAATTGTTTCTAACATATGTATGATTAAAGTATAGAGGGTTCAATCGAATTTGTCCAAATTGCGAAACAGTTCTAACAAAATGAAAGAGCTAGTGAAGAAAATAAAAACGAATAAAAACGACGACCAATCTCATATTAGGATTGATCGTCGTTCTTCTCAAGATATGTTGTAACAACAGAGGTATCTCCAAATCTCTTCATCCAAATCTAAAAATTCTTCATTGCTCCGGGAAGAATTCGATTAACTGCTAATAAACGACTGCTGCTAAGAGCAAGAAGTAATGAGCAAACAAGTAAAACAAGATCTAATTCAAATCCACCTAGAAATCCTGAGTCTAGTTTCACTTGGATAATAGCTGTAGCCATAATGATAGCGAAAATGATGCTGACTAATCGAGTAAATAATCCAATAATTAAAGCGAGTCCTCCAAGTATTTCAGCAAATGTAACTAGATAAGCAAGAAATCCAGGAAAGCCCATCCCCTCGAACATACCTACTGTTTGTTCAATACCACCATTAAACTTGTCTAATCCGTGAACCAGGAACGTAATTCCCAACACAATCCGTAACAAAAGTAATCCAATTTCAGTTTTCATTTTTTAACAATTCCTTTCTAACAATAATATCTGCTAGTTTCCTATAGCTGTTTAGAAAATAAAAGTACGCACCTTTATGTAACATAGTTTCTTTTTTATACTAATTGATTTATAAGCCTTCGGATACACAGTCAGAAATCTTTACATTATTTTTATAGATTCTTTGTAGAAATTACTCATTTTTTTGATACCATTTAGATAGAGACAGTTAGTTAATCTACTTGTCTACTATAATAAAAACCAATGGAGGTAGTTTATGGATAGCTTGTTAACTTGGCGATCGTCGAAGGTTCTTTCGGTTTTCGCAGCATTGTTTTTGATCTTCTCATTCACTAATCAAGCCCAAGCAAATGAGGAGCTTGGATCTTACCATTTTACATACAAACGATATTCATGCAACGTTTGATGAGTATGCAAAAGTATCTGCTTATGTAAAGCAACAACGCGAGGCATCCGATCATTTCCTATATCTTGATGCCGGAGATGCAGTAAGTGGAAACCCAGTAGTTGACCTAAATAAAGGGAAACCAATTTATGAAGTATTTAATTTAGCTGGTGTGGATGCTTTTACCATCGGAAACCACGAGTTTGATTTTGGCCAAGAAGCATTTTCAGAAAATATGGCACTATCTGAATTTCCGTGGTTAGCTGCAAATATGGATGTTGGTGATACAGATGTAGAGCAAACAAAGCCATATGAGATATTTGACGTTAATGGACTTTCAGTGGCCATTTTCTCAATCACTCAAGCACCACCTGCAACAGCTCCAGCAAATACTGTTGGCCTAGAGTTTGACGGAAATTATGCAGAAGTTGCAAAGAGCTATCAAACTGAACTAGAAGAGCAAGCAGATGTAATTGTTGCTTTGACTCACGTTGGATTTGATTATGACAGACGACTAGCTGAACAAGTTGATTACTTTGATGTAATTATTGGCGGACATTCACACACAACTCTTAATGCTCCAAATGTGGTCAATGGCACTCCAATCGTTCAGACTGGATCAAACTTGAACAATGTTGGAAAAGTAACACTTACGTATGATCAAGCAACAGATAGTATTACAAATACATCCGGTAGCCTTGTATCCGTTTCTTCGTTAACAGATATTGATGAAGACGTACAAGCTGTGATTGATGGGTACAACGAAGATATGGAAGACCTTCTTGGTGAAGTTGTAGGAACCTCTACTAACGGATTAACTAGAGATGGTCGTTTTAATGGCGATGCTCCTCTTGGAAACTTCTGGACAGATGCAATGCGTGATATGGCAAACAGCGATATTGCCTTTACAAACAACGGTGGAATCCGTGCTAGCATTGATGCTGGTGAAGTGACATTAGGAAATATTTATCAAATTGAGCCTTTTGCCAATGAAGTGATGGTATATGAGATGACAGGTCAAGCAATCAAAGATGTGCTTGCTTACTCCTACTCTCGTGATAACCGAAATGAAATTGATTTACAAGTTTCAGGCTTAAACTACAACATTTTGACTGGACCTACAGGAAGTTATCAAGATGTTACCTTAACAATTAATAATGAACCCCTTAACTTAGATGAAACATATACTGTAGCCGTTGCTAACTACATTGGAACTGGTGGTTCTGGCTATAATTTTGAAGGTACCGTTATTTCAGAAACCGTTGGTCTAATGACGGAAGCAATGAAAAATTATGCATTAAAACTTACAGCTGAGGGCAAGACACTTGATTTTCCTAGAGAAGGCCGCATTAAGCTTTCTGTTGACCCGACTGCTCCAGTACCAGGTGAGATTATTGGTTCAACTGAAACTGGACTCTTCTCATCTAATAAAAACAGAAACGACGTAGGACTTGGAAATCTATACACTGATTCCATCCGTGCAAAAGCAGGAACAGATATTGGGCTATTAAACGGATCTTCTGTTACTGGTGAAATCCTACCTGGTCCAATTACTGACCAGCAGATTGAATCACTAGACGGGTTTGGCAATGTTATCGTTTCAGTGGAAGCAACAGGTTCTAGAATCAAAGATGTTATTCTAGAACAAGCAAAATACCGTCGTGGCGTTGACGTTCAAGTTTCAGGAATTGAATATAATTTAATTACTGGTGACAATGGTGCCATAACAGATGTTGAGATTTCACTTGAAAATGGTGAGACATTTGACCCTAGTGCAACCTATACAGTTGCGTATAATGACTACATGCACGGAGCCAATTTTTATAATTTAAATTCAGATACGATTGAGTCCGACTTAGGACCTGTTTGGACCTCTATAGTGGACTATGTCACAGCTCAAGAGGCACCAATTAATCATGAAGAAGGAAGCCGTATTACAATTGATGGTGAAGGCTCTGGAGAAGATCCAACTGGTTCAAAATCAGTTGCAGATGCACTTGCCAATAATAGTGGAACAGCTAAAGTAAAAGGCTATATCGTAGGTTCAATAGTCAATTCATCACCTGTAATTGGTGAAGGCACACACGCTCCTTCTAACCTATTACTTGCTGACTCAGCGGACGAGACAGATCGTTCAAAAATGCTACCAGTTCAACTTGTAAATGGAACAGCTGTCCGTAACGGATTAAACCTGCCTTCACACCCTGAAAACCTTGGCAAATTAATCACAGTTACAGGTTCACTTGAAGCATACTTCTCTACACCAGGAATGAGAGCTCCGACTACCTTCACATTTGAACAGGAAGAAGAGGAACCAGAAATTCCTGAAGAGCCTGAAGTACCAGAAGAACCTGAAGCGCCAATTTGCGAATTTGAAGCATGGGATGCTGCTAAAACGTATGTAGCAGGAGACAAAATTGCGCACGAAGGTAATTTCTACGAGGCACAATGGTGGACTCAAAACCAAAATCCTAATGACCACTCTGGTAACTGGGACGTTTGGCAAAAAGTTGCCGACTGCTACGAAGTACCTGAAGGACCACAAGAATGGAACGAGAAAACGATCTACGACACTGGAGATCAAGTGACAGTAGACGGTCAAGTTTATGAAGCCAAGTGGTGGACGCAAGGTCAAAATCCACAAAACAACTCAGGAACATGGGAAGTCTGGAAAAAGATCAATGAATCTGAACCAGAAGGACCACAAGAGTGGGATACATCAGCTATCTACACAGCCGGTGACCGCGCACTACTTGACGACAAATTATATGAAGCCAAATGGTGGAGCCAAGGCCAGAGCCCTAAGGATAACTCTGGTGAGTGGGACGTTTGGAAGGAAATAAAGGAATAACGAAAGATGAAAGCCAGTACGTACCTATATTGTGGGTGCGTGCTGGTTTTTTTATATGTGGGGGATGAATTTACCAAATTTCATTACTTTCTATTAGTAACTCCTATATACTAAGATCGTAATACTTTTATGTAAAAGGAGAACTTATGTTATTTTTTTATATAATTATGTGCTATTTCATTGGTAATCTCTTGATCGGTCTTTTTATTAGTAATTATAAACATTTGAATGTAAGAGAAAGTGGTTCAGGAAATCCCGGAGCTCGTAATATGGCAAGGGTTGCTGGAAAAGAGCTGCTATCTTCACATTTTTTGGCGATGCTTTAAAAGGTACACTATCTGTGTTTTTAGGTTACTGGTTTTTCTCTAATTTATCTCTTAGTTTGATAGGACTCTTTGCAGTTGTACTGGGTCACATCTATCCTATCATTTTCCGTTTTAAGGGTGGCAAAGGTATCTCTACGTTTATTGGTGGCATCCTTTTTATTGAACCCTTATCTGCAATCATGATTCTAGCTATGTTCTCCTTGTTTTATTTGATAAAACAAAGCTTCACACTTGCTGGATTATTCTCTTTATGGAGTCTTCCGTTTTTTCTTTATTTCTTTAATGGACTATCTTTAATAGAGCTGATTACACTTTGTCTGATTCTCTTTTTAATCACCTGTGCCCATCTTAAGGATTTAAAAAAGGAGCTAAGATAATGAGTTATATTTTCAAACAAGCTACTCTTAATCACGAATATAAACAAATACATAAGCTAAACTACGAAACGTTTGTGGAAGAAATTCCTCAACATGAAGCGAATGATCATTTTGAATTAATTGATACATATCATAACAATAATACCTATTTACTTGCTTTAAAAGATGGAGACTTAGTAGGCATGCTTGCTATTAATGAAAATCGTCCGTTCTCACTCGACAAGAAAATCGGTCCTGTTGAGCACTGCCTTCCTTGCCCCGCAGAGTATATATGTGAAATACGTTTACTTTCTGTTAAGAAAAAATATCGTAATGGTCGAGTCTTTTTTGGGTTAGCTCAATTACTCGCTCAATATTGCCTTACCCATCAATATGATACAGGCATAATTTCGGGAACCATTCATCAGTTGAAATTATATAAGCAGATTGGTTTTACTCCTTTTGCTAATCTAGTAGGAACTGAGGAAGCACAGTATCAGCCAATGTATATGACTCGAGATAGTTTTTTAGCTTCTGCCGTTGGACGATTTGCAAAGCCTACTATTAGCTTTCTACCTGGTCCTGTTCAAAATCAATCTGAACTAAATGAAGCGATTTCTCGTCCTACTGTGTCTCATAGACATCCTTCTTTCCTAAAAAGGTTCTCAAAAGCAAAGAAGGCGCTATCTGAGCTTACTAGATCTAAATACACGCAAATCTTATTAGGAACTGGAACTTTAGCCAATGACGTGATTGCTGCACAATTAAAAATCCTTGATGGTAAGGGTCTCATTTTAATAAATGGGGAATTCGGAGAAAGGTTGGTTAATCATGCTACAAGAGCTGGACTCCATTTCAAAACCATTCATCAAAAATATGGTGAACCGTTTTGCTATAGTAAGTTAAAAGAAGATATTTCAGAATTTGATTGGATATGGGCTGTGCATACAGAAACGTCTACAGGAATGATTAATGACATGGACTCATTAAAGATCCTTGCTCAACACCACAGTGCTAAGCTTTGCCTAGACTGTATTAGCTCAATTGGAGCTATTCCATTAAACTTAGAGGATATCTATTTCGCTGCTGGACAAGTGGAAAAGCATTAGGTTCACTTTCTGGTCTTTCCTTTGTTTTTCATAATCATCAGGCTAAGCCTAATCAAAAAATACCTTCTTATTTAGATTTAGGAATGTACGATCAGCATTCTACTCCATTCTCACATTCTTCATCTCTAATCGAAGGCCTGCTACATGTTTTAGAAGTACCAAGTCATATAAGAGAGAATAAGCTACTAACTAATTATAATGAGTTAATCAGGTGCGCAAAACAAAACCAATTAGATGTCCTTTGTCCAGATTCAAGTCGCTCCTCTTTTATCATTACGATTCCATTTCCTGAATCTGCAAATTCTTTTCATATTGGCTTATGCATGGAGAACCATGGATACTTGATTCATTATGCAAGTGATTATTTACAAAAAAATAATTGGATTCAACTCTCCACTCTGAACATTCATAATGTCTCTTGCATAGAGCCAATGATGGACTACCTTAAGAAATTTATTGATTATGAAATAAAGTGGTCAGATACAGTTACTACAAATACCTGAAAGAAAACTAAAAAGCCACATTCAAAGTGGCTTTTTTTATGTTCTATAAATTAATTGGTCTGTTCATCAATTGAGTTAGCCTGTATCCATTCCTCAAGCATCTCATTAAATGAAGCAGGTTCAGCAAGCGAAAAACCATGCTTCACATTAGGTATAACCTCTATCCTCGCATCAGGAACAGCTCGTTTAAGCTTCTCTACGGACCTTTTCAGAAGCTTCTCCTCTTTCTCTCCTATCGTTATCAACATTTCACCTGTGAAACGTTCTAACCCCTCAGGTAAATCAAATTCTAAATTCTCTTTCATAACTAGCCGAAGTTCAACATTTGTTACCCTTTTTGCTCCCTCGTAATATCTCTCAAAGTATTGCTCGCCAATATAAAGCTCCTTCGCTTGTTTCATCGAAAATGATCTACTTTTAGGAAGGATATTAAAAATGGGCAAAAGCGGAACAACCATTTTTTGAAGAATTGGTTTTGGATCAACTAAGCCACTATTAACCATTACATGACTAAATGACTCCGGCTCACTCGCACACATCTCAACAGAAATTTGTGCCCCCATAGAAAACCCAACAAGAATCACCTGCTTACCTTCTGTCTTGTGCTTAAGCAGCTCTTGAAGAAACGTATCCGCCCAGTATCGTATTAATTGTTGCTCGCTAAACTGATAGGTTGGAACAATACAATAATAAGACTGCTTAAAATACTCAACCTGCTTATCCCACATCCAAGCCCCCTACTCCAAGCTCCATGTATAAACATCAAAATTGGTTTCGAAGGATCTCCGTAATATGTATAGCTCATGCTCCACCTCTTGATTAAGTTAATACTTAAATTATATCCTACCAACAGTTCGGATCGTGGTATAATTTTGAAAATAAATATTTGATTGAGGTGCAGGATGAGAAGAATGTTTCCCTGCTTTATCTTGACTCTTTTTTTATGCGGCTGCAATTTAGACATGACAACTTTTAACTCAGACAACCAACACGAAACAGACTATCAGCCATACCTCAACATAAATGATACGACATATATCTCTCTGTACTCGAATGATGAATCAGTTTTTACAAAAGATCTATTAATTGCTGAGGTCTTAAGGAACGTACCTATCGAGGTAAATACGGATGACGATTTTAGTTCGAATTATCTAGAGGAAGGAACTGATATCTAATCTGTAAAAGAAAGCCTAAACGTGTATCTTGTGGAGAATGCGACTAATGACCAGATTAGTATTTACCATACGTCAGAAGATATGGAGAGGGTGGAAGAGTTTTTAGGTGTTGAAGGGGATGAATAGCCTGTACTCAGTGGAAAAGCTCATAAAGACTTTCAGAAGATGTTAAAGACAATATTCATATGAAAGTTAGTGGAACTTAAAGAAAGGATGTAGTTTTGTCTTGCTAAACATGGCTTTTATCTTGTTAATTGTTTAAAATCTCTTGGTCACCAGCAGAGGATTTTAGTAAATATTGATTCGGTCTGACTAATTCCTGAATACCTCTTAATCACTCCTGCTTCCTATTGCTAATGCAACTAGTAATCGTGATGTAACATAAATCATTCTTGATAAGAGTCTACTTCAACTAAAAATCTCAGATGAATTTTGATTTAATTTAATAGGACAACCCCATTTATGGAGAAACTAAAAATAAGAACCAAAAATCCATATAGAGAGGAGCAAACTTCATGAAGTTCTACATTAAAAAGGAGGATGGTAATACCAACCGTACAAAAGAAACAATAGTCGAAATCCCAGCGCATTTCATAATCGCCTTAGCAGCAGCTGCTACAAGTGTTGTGTCTTTAATAGTTAATCTTTAAAGTAGAATATTTAAATATCAAAAAAACGTTTCTCACTTAGTGAGAAACGTTTCATTTTATCCTATAATACCGGTGGCCGGGGTCGAACCGGCACTCCAGAGGAACACGATTTTGAGTCGTGCGCGTCTGCCAATTCCGCCACACCGGCAAATAATGGCGCGCCCGAGAGGAGTCGAACCTCTAACCGCTTGATTCGTAGTCAAGTACTCTATCCAGTTGAGCTACGGGCGCAAATATGAAGATGATGCCGAGGGCCGGACTTGAACCGGCACGGTAATCACTTACCGCAGGATTTTAAGTCCTGTGTGTCTGCCCATTCCACCACCCCGGCAGGCAGAAAAAATTATAACAAAAGGCGGTACCCGGATTTGAACCGGGGATAAGGGTTTTGCAGACCCGTGCCTTACCACTTGGCTATACCGCCGTAAAAAGAAGAAAAGCGGAAGACGAGATTCGAACTCGCGACCCCCACCTTGGCAAGGTGATGTTCTACCACTGAACTACTTCCGCAAATAATGGTTGGGCTACCTGGGATCGAACCAGGGAATGACGGAATCAAAATCCGTTGCCTTACCGCTTGGCTATAGCCCAAAAAGGGCGACTGATGGGAATTGAACCCACGAATGCCGGAATCACAATCCGGTGCGTTAACCACTTCGCCACAATCGCCATATTTTTTATATCGTTTAAATTTTAATTGGCAGGGGCAGTAGGAATTGAACCCACACCGGAGGTTTTGGAGACCTCTGTTCTACCTTTAAACTATGCCCCTAAATGGTGGAGGGGGGCAGATTCGAACTGCCGAACCCGTAGGGAGCGGATTTACAGTCCGCCGCGTTTAGCCACTTCGCTACCCCTCCAAAGCTAAAGCAATAACAATGATACACAAATTCATTCCGTTAGTCAACAGCCACTTGATAAAGAATAGTGGTGCCGGCCAGAGGACTTGAACCCCCAACCTACTGATTACAAGTCAGTTGCTCTACCAATTGAGCTAGGCCGGCAAATGGTGGCTCAGGACAGAATCGAACTGCCGACACACGGATTTTCAGTCCGTTGCTCTACCAACTGAGCTACTAAGCCACATTTGTTATAAAAATAAATGGCGGTCTGGACGGGACTCGAACCCGCGACCTCCTGCGTGACAGGCAGGCATTCTAACCAACTGAACTACCAGACCAATGGTAATTGCGGGGGGAGGATTTGAACCTCCGACCTTCGGGTTATGAGCCCGACGAGCTACCAGACTGCTCCACCCCGCGTCGTTATATAGTCACTAAATGATTCTTTTTAAAAATGGTGGAGGATGACGGGCTCGAACCGCCGACCCTCTGCTTGTAAGGCAGATGCTCTCCAAGCTGAGCTAATCCTCCTGGGTAATAGTTATGTATGAAATATTGGTGACCCGTACGGGAATCGAACCCGTGATACCGCCGTGAAAGGGCGGTGTCTTAACCGCTTGACCAACGGGCCACATTTATTATATTAAGAGATTAGCTGGCGGAGAGCGAGGGATTCGAACCCTCGAGACGGTTCTACACCGCCTACACGATTTCCAATCGTGCTCCTTCGGCCAAACTCGGACAGCTCTCCAAAATGGCTCCACAGGTAGGACTCGAACCTACGACCGATCGGTTAACAGCCGATTGCTCTACCACTGAGCTACTGTGGAATAATATCAGCCCGGCAACGTTCTACTCTCGCAGGGGGAAGCCCCCAACTACCATTGACGCAGAAGAGCTTAACGGCCGTGTTCGGCATGGGAACGGGTGTGACCTCTTCGCTATTGCTACCGGACTATGCTGGACGGCCAATCATCGGCGCGCTTCTTCGTCCACTTCGTCTTGTCACTCTGTCACGTATGAAGATACGCTCCTTCGTTCCAATCCTTGTGTCCTCGAATCACTTGATGCTTGTTGTCCATCTTGAGAAAAGATTCTCTCAAAACCAAATCGTGCCCACAGGAGGAGGAACTCACCGAAGTGACTTCTTCTTCCTGTTTCTATGCTACTCACACTGTCTTTCACCATGTTGGATAAGTCCTCGACCGATTAGTATCTGTCCGCTCCACGTGTTGCCACGCTTCCACTCCAGACCTATCAACCTCATCATCTCTAAGGGGTCTTACTGGCTTACGCCATGGGAAATCTCATCTTGAGGGGGGCTTCATGCTTAGATGCTTTCAGCACTTATCCCGTCCACACGTAGCTACCCAGCGATGCTCCTGGCGGAACAACTGGTACACCAGCGGTGTGTCCATCCCGGTCCTCTCGTACTAAGGACAGCTCCTCTCAAATTTCCTGCGCCCGCGACGGATAGGGACCGAACTGTCTCACGACGTTCTGAACCCAGCTCGCGTGCCGCTTTAATGGGCGAACAGCCCAACCCTTGGGACCTACTTCAGCCCCAGGATGCGACGAGCCGACATCGAGGTGCCAAACCTCCCCGTCGATATGGACTCTTGGGGGAGATAAGCCTGTTATCCCCAGGGTAGCTTTTATCCGTTGAGCGACGGCCCTTCCATTCGGCACCGCCGGATCACTAAGCCCGACTTTCGTCCCTGCTCGACTTGTAGGTCTCGCAGTCAAGCTCCCTTATGCCTTTGCACTCTTCGAATGATTTCCAACCATTCTGAGGGAACCTTTGGGCGCCTCCGTTACTGTTTAGGAGGCGACCGCCCCAGTCAAACTGCCCACCTGACAATGTCCCTGACCCGGATCACGGGTCGAGGTTAGAATGTCAGCACCGTCAGGGTAGTATCCCACCAATGCCTCCACCGAAGCTGGCGCTCCGGTTTCAAAGGCTCCTACCTATCCTGTACAAACGATACCAACATCCACTATCAGGCTACAGTAAAGCTCCATGGGGTCTTTCCGTCCTGTCGCGGGTAACCTGCATCTTCACAGGTACTATAATTTCACCGGGTCTCTCGTTGAGACAGTATCCAAATCGTTACACCATTCGTGCGGGTCGGAACTTACCCGACAAGGAATTTCGCTACCTTAGGACCGTTATAGTTACGGCCGCCGTTTACTGGGGCTTCAATTCAGAGCTTCTCCCGAAGGATAACCCCTCCTCTTAACCTTCAGCACCGGGCAGGTGTCAGCCCCTATACTTCGCCTTGCGGCTTCGCAGAGACCTGTGTTTTTGCTAAACAGTCGCTTGGATCTTTTCACTGCGGCTCTCTCGGGCTTGCACCCTAATAGAGCACCCCTTCTCCCGAAGTTACGGGGTCATTTTGCCGAGTTCCTTAACGAGAGTTCTCCCGCGCGTCTTAGAATTCTCTTCTCGCCTACCTGTGTCGGTTTGCGGTACGGGCACCTTCCACCTCGCTAGAGGCTTTTCTAGGCAGCGGAGGATCAGGGACTTCGGTACTAAATTTCCCTCGCTATCACTGCTCAGCCGAACGGAAAGCGGATTTGCCTACTTTCCAGCCTAACAGCTTAGACGCGCATATCCATCAGCGCGCTCACCCTACCTTTCTGCGTCCCCCCATTACTCAAACGGTGGAGAGGTGGTACAGGAATATCAACCTGTTGTCCATCGCCTACGCTTTTCAGCCTCGGCTTAGGTCCCGACTGACCCTGAGCGGACGAGCCTTCCTCAGGAAACCTTGGGCTTTCGACGGAGGGGATTCTCACCCCTCTTTTCGCTACTCATACCGGCATTCTCACTTCCAAGCACTCCACTAGTCCTCACGATCTAGCTTCGCTGTCCTTGGAACGCTCCCCTACCACGAACACCTAAGGTGTTCATCCATAGCTTCGGTGATACGTTTAGCCCCGTTACATTTTCGGCGCAGAGTCACTCGACCAGTGAGCTATTACGCACTCTTTAAATGGTGGCTGCTTCTAAGCCAACATCCTGGTTGTCTGGGCAACTCCACATCCTTTGCCACTTAACGTATACTTTGGGACCTTAGCTGATGGTCTGGGCTGTTTCCCTCTTGACTACGGATCTTAGCACTCGCAGTCTGACTCCCGAGGATAAGTACTTGGCATTCGGAGTTTGACTGAATTCGGTAATCCTGTGGGGACCCCTCGTCCAATCAGTGCTCTACCTCCAAGACTCTTCCCTCGAGGCTAGCCCTAAAGCTATTTCGGGGAGAACCAGCTATTTCCGAGTTCGATTGGCATTTCACCCCTACCCACACCTCATCCCCGCATTTTTCAACATGCGTGGGTTCGGGCCTCCATTCAGTGTTACCTGAACTTCACCCTGGACATGGGTAGATCACTCGGTTTCGGGTCTACGACGGCGTACTCAAATCGCCCTATTCAGACTCGCTTTCGCTACGGCTCCGCCTCATCAGCTTAACCTTGCACGACATCGTAACTCGCCGGTTCATTCTACAAAAGGCACGCCATCACCCGTTAATGGGCTCTGACTAGTTGTAGGCACACGGTTTCAGGATCTCTTTCACTCCCCTTCCGGGGTGCTTTTCACCTTTCCCTCACGGTACTGGTTCACTATCGGTCACTAGGTAGTATTTAGCCTTGGGAGATGGTCCTCCCGGATTCCGACGGGGTTTCACGTGTCCCGCCGTACTCAGGATACACTCCGGAGGAAACGAAGTTTCGGCTACGGGGTTGTTACCCTCTTTGACGCATCTTTCCAGATGCTTCACCTACTCCGTTTCTTTATGACTCCAATGGAATGTCCTACAACCCCTGAAGGCAAGCCTTCAGGTTTGGGCTCTTTCCGTTTCGCTCGCCGCTACTCAGGAAATCGATTTTTCTTTCTCTTCCTCCGGGTACTTAGATGTTTCAGTTCCCCGGGTCTGCCTCCTCGTATCCTATGTATTCAGATACGGGTACCATTCGATTAAAAATGGTGGGTTCCCCCATTCGGATATCCTCGGATCAAAGCTCACTTACAGCTCCCCGAGGCGTTTCGCCGTTCGTCGCGTCCTTCTTCGGCTCCTAGTGCCAAGGCATTCACCGTGCGCCCTTTCTAACTTAACCAATTTGATTTCAGGTCATCTGACGATGCCATTCATCAAGTATGGTGTATATAAAGACTCGCTCACATCTATAGAGATGATTGCGTTGTGTGTGTGTTTTGCATTGCACGATTTAGTTTTCAAAGAACCATACCGACAGGATGTGGGTACCAGGCGTTGCCACAGGACGTGGCGAACTTAGCGTGGATCCTTGCATTCCTAACGGTCTATAAAGAATGAACGAAGTTCATTCAAAACCGAACAAAAGCCAAAGCGTATTCACATCAGGCGAACCTGTGTGATCGACTAGAAGTATTACTCCCTAGAAAGGAGGTGATCCAGCCGCACCTTCCGATACGGCTACCTTGTTACGACTTCACCCCAATCATCTGTCCCACCTTCGGCGGCTGGCTCCAAAAGGTTACCTCACCGACTTCGGGTGTTACAAACTCTCGTGGTGTGACGGGCGGTGTGTACAAGGCCCGGGAACGTATTCACCGCGGCATGCTGATCCGCGATTACTAGCAATTCCAGCTTCATGCAGGCGAGTTGCAGCCTACAATCCGAACTGAGAATGGCTTTATGGGATTGGCTTCACCTCGCGGCTTCGCAACCCTTTGTACCATCCATTGTAGCACGTGTGTAGCCCAGGTCATAAGGGGCATGATGATTTGACGTCATCCCCACCTTCCTCCGGTTTGTCACCGGCAGTCACCTTAGAGTGCCCAACTAAATGCTGGCAACTAAGGTCAAGGGTTGCGCTCGTTGCGGGACTTAACCCAACATCTCACGACACGAGCTGACGACAACCATGCACCACCTGTCACTTTGCCCCCGAAGGGGAAGCTCTGTCTCCAGAGTGGTCAAAGGATGTCAAGACCTGGTAAGGTTCTTCGCGTTGCTTCGAATTAAACCACATGCTCCACTGCTTGTGCGGGCCCCCGTCAATTCCTTTGAGTTTCAGCCTTGCGGCCGTACTCCCCAGGCGGAGTGCTTAATGTGTTAACTTCGGCACTACGGGCATCGAAACCCCTAACACCTAGCACTCATCGTTTACGGCGTGGACTACCAGGGTATCTAATCCTGTTTGCTCCCCACGCTTTCGCGCCTCAGCGTCAGTTACAGACCAGAGAGTCGCCTTCGCCACTGGTGTTCCTCCACATATCTACGCATTTCACCGCTACACGTGGAATTCCACTCTCCTCTTCTGTACTCAAGCCTCCCAGTTTCCAATGACCGCTTGCGGTTGAGCCGCAAGATTTCACATCAGACTTAAAAGGCCGCCTGCGCGCGCTTTACGCCCAATAATTCCGGACAACGCTTGCCACCTACGTATTACCGCGGCTGCTGGCACGTAGTTAGCCGTGGCTTTCTGATGAGGTACCGTCAAGGTACCGCCCTATTCGAACGGTACGTGTTCTTCCCTCATAACAGAGCTTTACGAGCCGAAACCCTTCATCACTCACGCGGCGTTGCTCCGTCAGACTTTCGTCCATTGCGGAAGATTCCCTACTGCTGCCTCCCGTAGGAGTCTGGGCCGTGTCTCAGTCCCAGTGTGGCCGATCACCCTCTCAGGTCGGCTACGCATCGTCGCCTTGGGGAGCCATTACCTCTCCAACTAGCTAATGCGCCGCGGGCCCATCTCACCGTGAGAGCCCGAAGGCCCTCTTTTAATCTTGCACCAGGAGGTGCTAGATATTATCCGGTATTAGCCCCGGTTTCCCGGAGTTATCCCAGTCGATAAGGCAGGTTGCCCACGTGTTACTCACCCGTCCGCCGCTAACGTTTTTGAAGCAAGCTTCAAAAACGTCCGCTCGACTTGCATGTATTAGGCACGCCGCCAGCGTTCGTCCTGAGCCAGGATCAAACTCTCCATAAAAGTGGTGAGTTGATTGCTCAACTGCTGGCGTTGATGTCTCCATCAACTTTCCAATTGCGCAGTGTTACCTGCGACTTTTTTGTTACTAATGAGATATCATGTATCTCTTCGTACGCTTGGCTTTTGTTCAGTTTTCAAAGAACTTTTTTGTCGTTATCAGCGACTTTTAAATAATAACACTTCGTTGTTGCTGAAGTCAATTACTTTTTTTAAAAAGTTTTTCTTGTCCGCTGCAAGATTCCTCCGCAGCGACAAGTAATAATTTAACACGCCACAACAAATGAGTCAACAACTTTCTCAAATAAAATCGATAATTTTATATTTTGTTTGAAAAATAGACTTTGCCGGCGTTTCTCTCTGTACGATCGAAACAAAACCTTTTTCAATTAACACATTTAAAACGAGCTCTAAATCAATTCGATACTCTTGAACTTCTGGGATCGCTAATAATTCTGCAATTGATGCTTCTCCTTCTATAGAACGAAGCAACTCAAGGAAATGAGAAGTGCCCAATTCTAATTTAGAAATGATCGAAACCTCTAGAGCTAAGATTAATAACTCAATTCTCTTATCTAAAGCTTCTTCACTATTTAATGCTTCCTGATAAAGCTTATGAATTTCAGGCTCAATCTTTTTCACTTGCTCCCAGACTGTAACTTCTGGGTAAAATCCATCTTTGATAACAGCAATCCTCGCTAGATGATGCAAAGCATGAAATAGGTTACTAAAACCATCAAGGACATATCCTTGATTAAATAACGTTTTTCCTTCTTCAAATCTACGAAGAAGCTTAGCAAATTGAATCGTTAATTTTTTTGAGCGATCCCCTGGAGGAAAACTATCAATACGTACCTTCACATCTTGCATAAATTCATTTCGGTCATATACAATCTTGCCATTTACAAGCCAATCAATCAACCGTCTTTGATTTCCTGTTATTAATGAATGGTGCATCATGCCCTGGCTCATTGTATGAAAAGCAATTCGTTTGCCCATTGCCTCATAGTGCTTACTATACCAATCAGTCACATCATCAGAAATCAATAATATGATTGCATCAAATCCATCCGTACTTAAAAATGACGAATCGTCCTTCTTTAATACCAATATGGCACATGTATGTTCTTTACTTGCTTGATCTTGGTAGAGCTGTCTTAATAACATATCCATGATGTACCCTCCCTGTAGAAACCTCTTACCATAAAAAGCTATCTCACATTCAATTCAACAAAAATTGCTAACTTCCTTCTTTACACTTCCTTGACTTAAAAACGAATGTTTGTATACGCTTTCTGTGTTATACTTTTGTCGAGGAGGCGGAGAATGGCTATTAAATATTCAAATAAGATAAATAAAATTAGAACCTTTGCACTTTCCTTAGTGTTCATTGGTATTCTCATTATGTATATAGGAATCTTCTTTAAAGGTAATGCCATTATCATGACCATCGCCATGTTAGTCGGATTTTTAGCCGTTATTTCAAGTACAGTTGTTTACTTTTTCATTGGAATGCTATCGACCAGAGCTGTGCCGGTTCAATGTCCAAGCTGTAACCAACATACAAAAGTACTTGGACGAGTTGATGCTTGTATGCATTGCAACCAACCTTTAACCGTGGACAAAACTCTTGAAGGTCTCGACTTTGATGAAAATTATAATCGAAAAACAACTAAAACGTAAAGCAAAGCAAAAAAAAAAACAAAGCCCATCAGCCTAAGCTGATGGGCTTTGTATTCTATTCATTAATGTTCAACTTTGCTGCCTTTACAGTCTGCACAAGTACCATGAATCTCCATTCTATGGCCACTGACATCAAAACCTGTCACATGTTCAGCCAAAGACTCCACTTCATTTAAACCTGGATAATGGAAATCAACTATTTTACCACATTCATTACAAATTGCATGATAGTGATCTGTTGTCACACTGTCGAATCGACTAGAGGAATCTCCGTAGGTCAATTCTTTTACAATACCCACTTCTTTAAAAACTCGTAGATTATTGTATACAGTAGCAACACTCATATTAGGAAATCTTCCTTCAAGCGCTTTATAAATATCATCTGCAGTAGGATGAATCAATGATTCATATAGATACTCCAAAATGGCGTGGCGTTGAGGAGTCATTCTGACACGAGTGCTTTTAAGAGCCTCAACTGCTTCATGCAGGCGATGATTTGTTGACATCGTCACGCACCTCGCTTTCGAAACCAATTCTTACTTTATAATAATTATAAGTCAAGAGGAAACTCCCTGTCAATTAGCCGAATTTAGCTATTAGCTAATAAATGAGATAAATCACCTGATTTTATTAAAAATGACGTATATCTGTGCGTTTTTTTATCTTTTCGTTGCTTATTCTTTTCCACGTTTAAGCAGGCTTCTTTGAGAGAATCACGTAATGTTGGTAAATCATCTTCGTTTGCGCCGAATAAAAAGGTTGTACTGCCTTTTCTGAGGAAGCCTCCTGAACTTGCCAACTCTGTCATTCGATAGCCCTTTTCTCTAAGCTCTTTTTCAACCTGATCCTTATAAAAATCATCCAAAATACATACAAGTAATTTCATCAGGGCCTCCATTTCTACAAGCATTTACGCTTTGTTCAGTTCTTTTAAAAAGCTGAGCACTTCATCTGCGTGCTCGTTAACCTTTACTTTACGCCATTCTTTCACTAAATTAAAGTCTTTATCAATGACAAATGTCGACCGAACAATACCCATATATTCTTTTCCAAAATTTTTCTTAAGCTGCCACACTCCGTATGCTTCAGAAGCTTCTGCCTGTTCATCTGCAAATAACGGAAAAGGGAGAGTGTATTTCTCGGTAAAATTTTGATGCTTCTTAATGGAATCGGGACTTACACCCAACACTATGGCACCCTGTTCTTTTAAAGGTCCCGTCAGATCACGAAAATCACAAGCTTCTGTTGTGCACCCCGGTGTATTGTCCTTTGGGTAAAAGTAAAGAACGATGTTCTGTCCTTTATAATCGGATAGGGATTTTGTTTCTCCCGAAGTAATCGGTAACGTAAAGTCTGGTGCCGTCTTCCCTAGTTCTGCAGTCATCATAACCATTCCTTCTATTTATAGATTTTAATTAAATCGTATCTGATTCTTCCCTCTTTATCAATGACAATGAACGATTAATCAGTGTGTACCCTAAATCAAAAGCATATAAGCATTAGCCTCCCTAAAAAACTTGCTGTTCATCTAAGCATATGGTTGAATGGCTAAGAGAGACTTAGATTGCTGGAGGGAAACACCCATGAAAAGAGAACAATCCGAACAATTATTTACAGAAGCCAAAGAGCATATATTAGGAGGGGTCAACAGCCCATCCCGTGCATTTAAAGGAGTAGGTGGTGGAACACCTGTTTTTATGAAACGAGGTTCTGGTGCATACTTTTGGGATGAGGATGATAATCAGTACATTGATTATTTAGGTGCGTATGGTCCTATCATTGCTGGGCATGCTCACCCTACAATTACAAAAGCCATTCAAACAGCTGCTGAAAATGGTGTATTATTTGGAACACCTACTAAGCTTGAAAATGAATTTGCATCCAAGCTAAAGGAAGCAATTCCTTCATTAGAAAAGGTTCGCTTTGTTAATTCCGGTACCGAAGCTGTTATGACAACGATCCGTGTAGCTCGTGCTTATACAGGACGTGATAAGATTATTAAATTTGCAGGGTGCTATCATGGTCATTCAGATTTAGTACTGGTTGCTGCAGGTTCTGGACCAAGCAACACTTGGAACGCCTGATTCTCCTGGAGTAACTAAAAATATTGCTAAAGAGGTTATTACAGTTCCTTTTAATGATATAGATGCTTATCGTGAAACACTTGAGCGTTGGGGAGACGAAATTGCTGCCGTTTTAGTGGAACCTATTGTGGGTAACTTCGGCATGGTTGAGCCCGCTCCAGGATTTTTGCAACAGGTGAATGAGCTGACGCATCAGTATGGTGGCTTAGTTATCTACGATGAAGTTATTACGGCATTTCGTTTTATGTATGGGGGCGCACAGGATTATTTAGGGGTTTACCCCGACATGACTGCACTTGGAAAAATCATCGGTGGTGGTCTGCCAATTGGTGCGTATGGTGGCCGAATGGATATTATGGAGAAAGTTGCACCACTTGGACCAGCTTATCAAGCAGGAACGATGGTTGGTAATCCAGCCTCTATGTCTTCAGGTATTGCTTGTTTAGATGTATTAGCAGAAGAAGGCGTATACGAGCATTTGGATCGTTTGGGCGAAAAACTAGAGAATGGTCTCTTACAACTTGCACGTAAACACCATGTTCAGTGTACCGTTAATCGGATAAAAGGAGCCTTAACTCTTTATTTTGGTTCTGAGACAATTACAAATTATGATCAGGCTAACGCTACAAATAGTGAGCAGTTCTCAATCTTTTTCAAAAGCATGCTAGATCAGGGTATCAATTTAGCCCCTTCTAAATTTGAAGCATGGTTTCTAACCATCGCCCATACTGAGGAAGATATCACAAAAACATTAGAAGCAGCAGATCTTGCTTTAGCTGAGGTGGCTGCAACATTTTGATACCTTATGACATTCTACTAATGTGGAAAGGATTCATCCAAGATGAAACTAGGAGCTAGAATATTTAAAACCGGGCTTGGCGATAATTCTTGCTTTGTATTTAGCTGAATGGTTAGGCTTTGAACCACCAACCTTTGCGGCAATAGCAGCTGCATTCGCCATTCAGCCTTCCATTTACCGGACATTTAAAACACTTCTTGATCAAACGCAAGCGAATGCAATTGGAGCGTTACTTGGGGTCATTTTTGTTATTACATTTGGCAATGAACCATTTGTTGTAGGTGTAGTTGTAGCATTATCAATTGCTATTATTCTAAAGCTAAACTTACAATCAGCAACAATACCGATTTCAATTGTTACGATCATTATTATTATGGAGACACCTAGTGAAAACTTTCTGCAATTCGCAGCTGGACGGTTTTTCTTAATCATATTAGGTATTCTTGCCGCTTTTATTGTCAATTTGATCTTTATCCCACCACGTTATGAATTGAAGTTATACGAGAGAATGACCAAAGCCGTTGACGAAACCATCCAGTGGTTAATGTTGTTTGTGCATAAGGATGCCGACCTCAAAATGCTTAAGCAAGATATTGAACGGCTGTATTCAGAGATGGAGAAGCTTGATACACTGTTTGATTTGTTTAAGGAAGAACGCACGTATTTCCTAAAAAGAAGCTTCGGAAAAGCCAGACGTGTTGTTGTTTTTAGGCAGATGGTACACGCATCTAAAAAAGCGCTTGATGTGCTTAGTAGCTTCGATAAGCGGCTGCATGAGTTAGATGAACTGCCGCCTCGGGTCCGAGACATTATTCAGACCCAGCTTGAGCACTTAACTACCTATCACAGTCGCATTATGATGAGATATGCTGGTAAAGTAAATAAACATCCTTCAGAGGAATTGATTAGCGATATTGATAAAGGTCAGGCAAAATTGACGGATTTATTTGTCACGTTATATGAAGAACCAGAATTTGATTTGGCCCAATGGCACCATTTTCTACCCGCAATCTCAGAGGTCATTGAATACCAAGAAGAACTTGAATATCTTGATCAACTAGTTGAGAACTTGACCTCGCATAATGAATCAGCTTCATAAAAAAAGCGTGAACCTCTATAACAGAGTTCACGCTTTTTTATTTAACTTAGTTGTTGAACATGAAATAACTTATGGTAGCTTCCTTCTTTATTGATCAGTTCTTCGTGTGATCCTACTTCGCTGATTTGTCCATTTTCAATAACAACAATTCGATCGGCTGTTGTAATGGTTGATAAACGGTGAGCAACGATAAAAGTTGTACGATCTTTGGCGAGTGTTCCAAGCGCCTCTTGAATATAATGTTCACTTTCTAGATCAAGAGCTGAGGTGGCTTCGTCAAAGATTAAGATTGGTGGATTCTTTAAGAAAACACGGGCAATTGCAATTCGCTGTTTTTGACCACCTGATAGCTTAACCCCACGTTCTCCAACTTGAGTATCATAGCCCTGAGCAAGCTCTTTGATAAATCCATGGGCATTCGCAGCTTTTGCTGCACGGAGAATTTCCTCATCCGTAGCATCTGGATTCCCCATTTTAATATTTGTTTTAATCGTATCACTAAACAAAATGTTATCTTGGAGCACCATCCCGATTTTGTCTCTTAATGTGCGGACCTTTAAGGCACGAATATCCTTGCCATCAACCATAATCCTACCTTCACTTACATCATAGAACCTTGGGATCAAGCTAATTAACGTACTCTTTCCTCCCCCACTCATACCTACAAAAGCAATCGTTTCTCCACTTTTTACGTCTAGATTAATATCCATTAACACAGGTTTATCATCTACTTCATATGAAAAGGAAACATGCTGAAATGTTACGTCACCTTTAACTTGATTCAGCTCTGACGCCTCATTCGTGTCCTTAATATCATACTTTTCATCAATGAATTCAAACACCCTGTCCATCGAGGCGATTGATTGCGTTAATGTTGTAGAGGAGTTAATCAATCTACGTAACGGACTATACAGCCTCTCCATATAAAGTACAAATGCAGTCATGGCACCAACTTCAAGTGACCCGGTAATGACAAAATAACCTGAAACAACAAGGACTAACAGTGGCGCAAAATCCGTAATGGTATTTACAACCGCGAATGTTTTTGCGTTCCATCTTGTATGATCAATCGCCTTATCAAGAAAATGATTATTACGTTTTGAGAAAGCCTTCTGCTCATGATCTTCTAACGCAAAGCTGCGTATAATATTCATCCCTTGTACTCGTTCATGAAGATGTCCCTGTACTTCAGCTAGTGCTTGTGATCTGTCTCTTGTCAGACTACGAAGCCTCGCATAAAAGTATTTGATGGACAAACCATAAAGCGGGAACATGGAAATAGCAACAATTGTCAGCCAAAAATGAAGGTTCATCATAATGACAATCGCAATAACAATTGTAAAAAGGTCGAGCCATATATTCATTAAACCTGTAATCACAAAGTTTTTTGTTTGCTCTACATCATGGATAACTCTTGAAATAATTTCTCCGACCTTACGATTGGAATAAAATTTCAAACTGAGCTTTTGAATATGATGAAAGAGATTATCCCTAATATCAAAAAGCACCTTATTACCAATCCATTGCGCAAAATATTGCCTGTAATATTCTACAGGCGGCCGAATCACTACAAAAAGAAAAAACATTCCTCCCATTATCCAAAATAGAGTGGAAAGCTTATCGGCTTGACTTAATGCATCATTTAAAATTAAGTCGTCTATTATATACATCATCACTAGTGGCAGAAGCAACGGGATACCAAATTTAAGAATACCAATTAAAATAGTTGCTGCTATCTGCTTCCAGTATGGTTTAACAAACGCCATATACCTACGGATACTACCCAAATTTCTTACACCTTCTTCTAAAGAAAGAAAGCCTGGAATCCAGGCCTCTTACTCATCGATATTGCAGATAACGCTCGTACCAAGCTCTCTACAAATTGTGGAGCGAATGGTCCTTTTCTCTGGTGAATCCATGAGATTAGTTCATCTACACTTCTTCTTAAGATACCATCAAGCTCCGGAGGATAATTCATCGCTTTGCTATGAAGTTCGTATTCATCTTCATCTAAAAGCTTAAAGGTCATGTCCGGAAACACTTTAATGTCGAGATCGTAATCAATATACTTTACTGCCTCGTCATCCCACGTAAACGGGGTGCCGAGATTACAATAATAGTAAATGCCGTCAGAACGAATCATACCAATCGTGTTAAACCACGTTTCTGAATCAAAATAACAAATTGCGGGCTCTCTTGTCCGCCAATTTCGTCCATCTGACTCTTTTACGATAATTCGATCATTCCCACCAATTACGACTTTTGACGTCCCTTTAAGCACAATTGTGTCTTCCCAAATGCGATGAAGTGATCCATTATGTTTATAGCTATGGATTTGAATGTTGCTTCCTACTTTGGGAAAATTCATAAATGGCTCCTTTCTCTTTGCTGCGGACGCCATAAACAGAAAAAATCCTGTTTACTGCAAAATTACATACCAACCATCCTTTTATCCACTTTCATTATACAGTTTTCCATATCGTTTTGAAACGGTAAGAGCCTGAATTCATAAAACAAGCTAATATATTAAGTTTCTATGTAGTAAAAACGCCCTCTAAACCGATTGGTCAGAGGGCGTTTACTCTGCTAATTAAACCAGAGTGTTATTGTTGTGTTTTTTTAGACTGAGACTGTTGGTTTTGTTTTTTCACTTCTTGTACATCTGTTTCAGATGCAAATTCAGTGTTGTAGTTGCCTTGTTTAGAAGCTTGGTTTTGCTTCTTTACAGTCTTAGCATTTGTATTTGTTTTGTTTTCCATGGTTTATCACCTCCACAAACATTAAGATGTCCGGAAGGTGATTGTCTTATACAACATTTTTTTAAGCTAAAAGTGAAATGCCACCATCCACAATTAATGTTTGACCACGAACCATATTCGCTTCATCAGATAATAAGAAGATAGCTGCATTAGCTAAGTCTGCGGGCTCGACTACTCGCCCGGTTGGTGTACGCTTTGCGGCATCAGATAATAGTTCTTCACGATTAGGAAAATGTGTGAGCGCATCCGTGTCAACTGCCCCACCAGATACTGCGTTCACCGCAATATTCATCGGTGCAAGTTCAACAGCCAGATAACGAGTTAATGACTCAACCGCTGCTTTTGAAACACCTACAGTTGTGTAATTAGGTAAATAACGAATCGATCCAAGTGAGCTTAAGCTAACAATGCGACCACCGCCATTTTTCTCCATCATTTTTGCAGCTTCTTGAGCGCCAAATAGAAGTGCTTTTGCATTAATATCCATAGTCCAATCCCAATGATTTTCTTCTAGCTCCATTAATGGTCTAAGAACTCCAGATGCTGCATTGTTTACAAATACATCCAAACGACCATATTCCTCATCCACCGCTCGAAATAACTCTTTGATTTTTTCTGGTTTTCCAACGTTTGCTTTCACAACGATTGCTTTTTGTCCTAATGCTTCAATTTCAGCTGCTGTATCTAATGCTGGTTGCTTACTTCTTGCGTAATTAATGACTAAATCATATCCACGTTCAGCTAACCGTAAAGCAATTTGTTTTCCAATGCCTCGGCTACTTCCTGTAACAAGTGCTACCTTTTGACTCAATTCTTTCTCCTCCAATCAAATATGCCCATTTATTATAGCGCATAGCTATCAAGCATGAAAGACACACTACATCATATAAAAGGTAAAAAGGAGACTACTTATGTATGTAGGACGCGACATGACAGAACTATCTATGATGGAAAAAGAAAAATGGACGGATAAAGAGCTTGCTTTTTTTCACCATAGTTTGGGTCAGATTACTCCGTACTTAAATCAAGAAGGTGCCGCCATCCATATCCAAATTATTAAAGAGATTGAATCTAGAGGGGGATTGCATCAGAGTGCAACCTATACTCAGGGAACGGAGGTTCATTATGACTAATGAGGAAGAAAAGCAGCTTTATTATGTGAATTTGAACCCTATCAGTATGGATACGATTAGTCCTGTTCGAGTAAATGACGGTCAGCTTATAGAATATGAAATTGCCGCCACTCTTAGTGAAAGAGAAGATCTTGAGCATTTATTACATGAGGTTACGGCCCATGACGTTGAGTTAGGCAATTTAATAAGCTTTCGTCATTTTGATGACACGGAAGGTGATGCTGATAAAAATGAATACCAACGTGGCTTAAATGACATCTTTGATGAGCTATATAGGCTTGGAACGGAAGAAACCAAAGCGAAGATTAAAGAGATTCATCTGATTAATGATGAGACATAATTTTAGGTGAGAAGAAGGATTCTAAACAGAGTCCTTCTTCTTTTGATTTCGATCCGGAAAATTCTCCATTTGAAGTGTGATTAATTTTTAATCATTTTTATTTAAAAATTCGACCTAGATTGCCCGCCGTCCACATTTAATGTGGCTCCGACGACCCAAGCTCGCTTTTTCTGATGCAAGGAATACGACTGTGTTTGCCACTTCGTCTGCAGTTCCAAAACGTCCGGCAGGTATTTCAGCCTCCACAAATGCTTTCATTTTTTCAGGGTTCTCATCTATGCGTTTTTGCCAATTACCTGTGGGATGCAAAATAGATCCAGGTGCTATTCCATTTACCCGCACACCATCTTTAATTGCTTCATCTGCAAGAGATTTAGTAAAACTAATCAAAGCAGCTTTTGCACCATTATACGTAGGCTTTCCTCCTGCTTCACGACCAAAAATAGATGAGATATTAACAATTGCTCCTGATTGTTGTGCCTTCATATCCAAAAGAGCTAGCTTACTAAAATGAACCGCAGAGAAATAATTCAAGTTAAATGCGTCCTCAAATGTCTGCATATTTGTTGCTTCAATGGTAGAACCATTACTGCCTCCAACATTGTTAATCAGGATATCAATTGACCCGAGTGTACGTTTCACCTCTGCAAAAGCTCGCACTCGCTCACTTTCTACTGCTAGGTCTGCCTGAACGGTTATGATATCTAGTTCTTTTTTACAGTCTTCAAGTTCTTTTTCCCCACGTGCAGCAATTGCAACCTTTGCTCCTTCTATTACAAATAGTTCAGCAATTGCTCTGCCAATGCCTTTGGAGCCACCAGTAATAAATACGACTTTATCTTGTAGGTTTAAATTCATTTTGCTTCACCTCGAATAGTGTGAGTAATGATCTTTTGGTGTGATACAGGAAACGCATATTTCTCCAAGCCACTCTTAGAGACCCATTTAAGAACGGTTCCTTTGGAACTTTCAACATGCTCTGCTTCAGCCACGTAAACAGAAATATTCCAAATGATATGGGAGAACACATGCTCAATTTGCTGAACAGGTTCTACATGTTTATAGGTGTTGATGCCATATTCATTTACTAATCCTTGTTTCAGCTCGTCCAAGTTACCTTGGCTTACCACTTCGAAATTTGGAAACTGCCAAAGTCCAGCAAGTAATCCTTTTTCTGATCGTTTTTCGATTAAGTAATCTCCATCTTTATTCTTAATCAAAAATGCAGCCATGTTTTTTGGAATGGCTTTTTTCTTTTTGGTTTTTACCGGCAACTCATTCTGCAAACCTTGTTCGTAAGCTCCACATTGATTTTGCACTGGACATAAGAGACAGCCGGGAGATGTTGGGGCACAAACCAATGCACCAAGTTCCATTAAACCTTGGTTAAAAGCAGATGGATCTTCTGGATCAATTATTTCATAAAGCTCATTTTCAAAGGTTTTTCGTGTTTTTGCCTTAGCAATATCTTCATCAATGACTAACACTCTAGACATTACCCTCATAACATTGCCGTCTACAGCAGGCTCCGCTTTATTATAGGCAATACTTAGGATCGCTCCAGCTGTATATGGACCAACACCTTTTAAAGTGGATATTGCTTCTCTTGAATTTGGAACAACACCACCATATTCTGAAACAACTTCGCGAACGGCGGTTTGCAAATTTCGAACACGGGAATAATAACCGAGACCTTCCCAGGCTTTTAAAATTTCATCCTCTGAAGCTTCCGCAAAATTTTCTAATGTCGGAAATTGACGCATGAAATTCAAAAAATATGGGATAACGGTATCGACTCTTGTTTGTTGAAGCATAATCTCAGACACCCATACTCTATAGGGATCTCGATTTTCTCTCCAAGGTAAATCACGCTTGGTTTTGATAAAACCAGTCGACTAATTGAGAGCGAAATGCTTTTATATCAATTTGTTCTGTACAGCGTACTGCCAACAGTATTCACTCCTTACGTCTTTTTAACAAAGGCCCAGCAATGAAATTTAGCTAAGCCACCTTCAATGTAATTGTCTAATTCTGAAAATATAGGATGGTTTTTGGTTTGACGTAGCTCTTTTAAACGCTGATAATGGGAGAACGTTGTCGCCTCAAACATTTCAACATATAATAGAGGTTGGTCATAAGCTTCAAACCATTCAATATTGTAGGCTCCTTCTTGTGATAGAGCGTCCAATAAAATTGACATTTGTTTTTCATATAATTGTTTTGCGTCTTCACTAATCTTATACTCAATAAAAACACGAATTGATTGATCCATTAGTATCCCGTCCTTACCTAATATTAGATCGAACCACTAAAGGAGGCTCCCCTGTTTCATGGATACAAGTACACACATCGTCATGGGAATAAGCCTTGGTGGACTTGCTACAATTGACCCGGCTGTTGCATCAAACCCTGTAATGCCTGGGGCTGTAATGGCCGCTGCTATCATTGGTTCACAGGCACCTGACTTTGATACAATATTAAAATTGCGAAATAACGCTGTATATATTCGAAACCATCGTGGTCTAACTCATTCTATTCCTGCCGTCATCATATGGTCGTTATTGATTTCCGGCAGTCTGACAATGTTTGTTAATGGAGCAGACTGGCTTACCTTGCTGCTTTGGTCGTTTATTGCTGTTTTTTTACATGTTTTTGTTGATATTTTTAATGCATACGGGACACAAGCATTGCGTCCAATTTCGAATAGGTGGATAGCACTAGGTATCATCAATATCTTTGATCCATTTATTTTCTCAGCACATGTAGTGGCCATTCTCTTATGGTGGAGCGGTATGGCACCGGCCGGACCCGTTTTTCTAGGCTTATATGGCCTATTAATTCTTTATTATGTTTGGCGTATCGTTGAAAAACGACGAGTCGTTCAGAATGCAAAGGAACTACATCCTGATGCCTCACATATCTTTGTTTCACCATCAATTCGTTGGAACCAATGGCATTTAGTCATTAGAACACCAAGCATGCTACATGTTGCGGAATCTAAGCAAAAAGAGATTAATTTTTTTGAACGTTATCAGTTTGTGCCAATTCCTGAGACAACGATTATCAATGCTGCAAGAAAAGATCCTAACCTTTCCGCCTTTCTTTCCTTCTCTCCAACTTATAGATGGGAAGTGGATGAAAGCAGTGAAGGTATGCAAGAGGTCCGGTTCTATGATTTAAGATATCGAAGCAAAGGACATTATCCTTTTGTTGCGATTGTTCAAATGGATGAAGATTTCTCAATTGTCTCTTCATATACAGGTTGGGTATTTAGTGAAGAAACGTTACAAAAAAAATTAAAAGTTATCACGTAACCGGTAAAAGGAGGTTGACCAATTGGTCTCCTCCTTTTTTTATAAATGTGCTTACTCATTTAGATGGCTGAATTTTTTTTGACCAGGTTGATAGCGGTGCAAATATGGACCATATTGTTCAATCCACTTAATGACAATAGCTTCCGTTGTTTCTGGTCCGCGATATGGTCTTCCTGCTTTCGCGCGGGTTGCCTCAAAATCCTCCCACAAGCTCTCTACCCACGTTCTTGCCTGATCATGTGTAAGCTCATCATTACGTGCAAGTAGTCTTTCCGCTAACTGTTCAAACTGACTTTCCATTTATATTTCCCCTTTACAATAATTACGTCTTATAGTTCTTTGTTTAACGCGCAAAATACAATTAGGCCACCAGGAGAGGAGGCTGCAGCATGAGGAACAAAGCATCTCATTTTCCGGGACGGATCTCTTTATCAGGAGAGCCAAAAGCAAAACCGGAATTCTCTTCAAAACGTGCTGATGGCACGATTGCGGATCGTCCACAGGAGCGTATGTTTAGCTCCAATACCAATCATTCAGACAAGTAATGACGGAGGTGGCAAGTGTCATGAGTAAAAAACAGACTTTTACTTCGCACTACAAAGATCCCTTTCAATCGCCTCGGGCTAATGCCAAAAAATCCTTTAATCAGGTGAATGGCGAGACTGAGCAAAGCCAGCATAACATTATTTTAGAGAAACAGATGAGAACCCGTACGTAAGCATCAAATCCACCTGGAGCAGGGAATTTACTTCCCTGCTTTTTATTGCTTTATTGCTCAATCAACGAAATTGGAATTCCTTCTAGTTTGGACTCGTTGTTTCTATAGCCCCATGCAAATTGCCCGTTCATATATGAAATTGAAAAAGTGGTTTGTCCATCTTTTAACTGATACGTTTTACCAGGCTTGAAGTCATCTGGATTAATCAAATATGCTTTTGCCAGCAATACTCGGCGTTCATATACGGCAAATTCATTTAACATACCCATTTGTTCAGCTTTTTTTGCTTTTTCATTTAACGCTGTAATTTCCTGTCTTAACTCAGGTTTTGTCATTTCACTAAATCGCTTTTCGTTCATTACTCTACATCCTCTCTATCGTGCTCGTCCAAGTAAAACTCAATTGACTGAATGGAAAACCCTTTTTGATATAATGCCTGTTTCATTTTAATCCTATATTCTTTTCCTGTATACTTACTTGCATATTTTCGTTCTAATTTGGCGGCTTGATAACTCAATGCTTGCTGCTCATCCGTTTCTTCTTGAGGCTCCATTTTTTCTAATACTTCTTGTATTAGACTTGAAGAGAATCCCTTTCCTCTCAATTGCTGAAACAGCTTTTGTTTTTGTGCACTCATTGATTCACGAGCGGTTTTTTTGGTTTGCTTATCTACCCATTTTTGAATAAGGGCAATCTCATCTTCTTCTTTAAATTGATCAATCGCCTCTTCTGTAACGATCTTGTTAACCCCTTTTTGCGTTAGCTCTTGCTTCAACTTCAGCGGTCCTTTAATTTGTGTAGCAGATTTTGATCGTACATAGGTCGATGCAAATGAGCTATCATCCAAATAACCGAGCTCCTTAAATTTTTCAATAGCAGCTTTGATATGCTCTGGTTGTCGTTCCTTTTTCTCCAGATAATCAGTCATTTCCTTAACAGTCCGCATCCGATATGAGAGATAATGAAGACCTAAATTGATCGTCTTTTTCTTCTCATCTTCCTCCACAAGCTCTTTTATTTGTTGCTCATCAATTTCCAAGCCCTTACTTAAGTTATATTTAACAAATACATCTTGATCTACTGCAAAACCAAAGGATTCCTTACCTCCACTACTTACATATATGTTGAGGCGGTCTTTGTTACGTTTTTGCATTGTAATACGACTAATTACAGCCAAATTGACTACCTCCTATTTCTTTTCGAAAAAAGTCTTGATATCAATGATATTCGGGTATACTCACTGTATCATCATACACTTTAGGAGGCTAAATATGAAGATCGCAATTACAGGTGGTAGTGGATTTATTGGACAGAAATTAACGGCGCAGTTAACATCAGCCGGCCACGATGTTCTCATTCTCACACGAAGCTTAGAAGGTAAAAAACAAACAGACAACGTCTCCTATGTAAAATGGATGAGCGATGATTCCAGTCCAGAAGTGGAGCTTGAAGGTATAGATGGAATAGTCAATTTAGCAGGCGAGTCTATAATGGGCCGCTGGACAGAGAAAAAGAAGCAACGAATTTTATCTAGTCGCATCAAAGCAACTCAAGCTGTATTATCGATTATTAAAAAGCTGAAGCAAAAACCAAAAGTTTTACTGAATGCTTCTGCAATTGGCTATTATGGTGTGTCAGAGACAATAGATTTTGTTGAAGGATCAGAACCTGTTGAAACTAACTTCCTATCTGAAGTAACAGATAGATGGGAAACAGAAGCTGCTAAAGCCAAAGACTTTGGACTTCGAGTGGTATTCGGTCGCATAGGAATTGTTCTTGATAAACAAGAAGGGGCTCTGCCAAAAATGGTTTTGCCATATAAATTATATGCTGGAGGAACACTTGGAACCGGAAAACAATGGATGTCATGGATTCATATTCATGATCTCGCTTCGTTGTATCAATTTGCATTAGAGAATGAACACATCTCAGGACCACTTAATATCACTGCTCCAAACCCAATGCAAATGATAGAATTCGGAAAAACCATTTCGCAAGTGATTGGCAAACCACACTGGTTTCCAAGCTCCAAAAATAGCGATTACAACGATTTTGGGAGAAATGAGTACCTTGTTAGTTGATGGCCAAAAAGTATTCCCGAGAAAAGCGACGGATAATGGATTTATATATACCTATAGTGAGCTAAAACCCGCTCTTCGCGATTTAATTGGATAAATAAGCGAATAGCACAACATGAGAGAAATTCTTACATTTGTGGTTTGAACATTTGCTTATGGGGTACCTATATACAGGAAACAAAAAGAAATAAGGGGGTTACCTCTGCTCATATGCAGTGAACAAGTTTAATACGGTTTAATGCCGTTTTAGCTTGTTTGCCTCTAAATCTGCTTAACGTTACCATTATGAGTGGAGTTTCTTTCCAAAAGAAAAAACGTATTAAAAATACAGTAGGTTAAAAGGGGTGAAGACAATGAGCAAACAAACAGCAACCATCATTCCAGTTACATTCGAAAAGCCTAAAAAGGAAGACAGTTCGGCTATGTGGAATCTTGTGAACAATTCTACACTCGATCAAAATTCACCATACAAGTATATGATGATGGCTGATTTCTTTACCGACACATGTATTGTAGCTAAACAAGATGAAGAACTAGTTGGTTTTGTCACAGCATTTATTCAACCTGAACGTCCAGATACTCTATTTATTTGGCAAGTTGGTGTAGACCCTTCACAAAGAGGTAAAGGATTAGCATCAAAAATGATTGCGGAACTCGTTCAATGGAACGCTGATAACGTAAATTATTTAGAAGCTACTGTAACACCATCTAACGAAGCATCAAGAGCCTTATTTAAAAAGCTCGGTAGAGAATCAAAAACTGAATGTATAATCTCTGATCATTTTTCAGCATCACTATTTCCAGACGACAGCCATGAGAAAGAACAACTATTTAGAATAGGTCCATTTAAATCTTAAATTAACGGTTTATCATTTAAAGGAGGAGTACTTTAAAACATGACTCAGAAAACGGATATGAACATTTTTGCACAGATGGAATCAGAGGTTCGCAGTTATTGCCGTAGCTTTCCAACCGTTTTTACTAAAGCTAAAGGCCACAAGATGTGGGATGAGGAAGGCAAAGAATATATCGATTTCTTTTCTGGTGCTGGTGCACTGAACTATGGTCATAACGATCCTTTGATGAAAGAGAAGCTAGTTGAATATATTCTGAGTGATGGTATTACCCATTCACTAGACATGGCAACTACACCAAAGGCTGTTTTTCTAGAAGAATTTAATAACACCATCTTAAAGCCGCGTGACTTGAATTATAAGGTCATGTTCCCTGGTCCTACTGGAACAAATACGGTAGAAAGTGCGTTAAAGCTTGCGAGAAAAGTAACAGGGCGCACAGATATCATTAGTTTTACTAATGGTTTTCATGGAATGACGATTGGTGCTTTATCAGTTACAGGTAATTCATTCAAACGTAAAGGTGCTGGTATTCCACTTACTAATACTGTAACAATGCCCTATGACAATTTTGTCAGCGATGAACTCGACACTCTGGAGTATCTCGAGCGCTTCCTAGACGATGGAGGCAGCGGTGTTGCCATTCCGGCAGCCATTATTCTCGAGACAGTCCAAGGTGAAGGCGGGATTAATGCCGCACGATTCGAGTGGCTTAAAAAAGTGGAAGCTATCTGCAAACGTTGGGATATCCTTCTGATTGTGGATGACGTGCAAGCTGGTATCGGTAGAACTGGAACGTTCTTCAGCTTTGAACAAGCAGGTATAAAACCAGATATCGTATGTCTTTCAAAATCCATCAGTGGTTATGGTCTGCCACTGGCATTAACATTAATTAAACCAGAGTACGACATCTGGGAGCCCGGCGAACATAACGGTACATTCCGTGGAAATAACCATGCCTTTATTACGGCAACAGCTGCCCTATCCTACTGGAAGGATGACAGCTTTGAAAACAAAATCGCTGAACAATCAAAACGAATCTATTCTTTCTTAGAGGATATCGTTGCCAAATATCCACAACTAGAAGGTGAAGTACGCGGACGTGGATTTATGGTTGGCGTGTGCTCAGCTAAAGAAGGTCTAGCAGGTAAAGTAGCAGCAGAAGCATTTTCTCGTGGACTGATTATGGAAACGGCTGGACCGAATGATGAGGTATTCAAATTATTCCCTGCCCTAACCATAACGGATGAAGGTCTAGAGCAAGGGTTCCGCATTATTGAAGAATCAGTTGAATCAGCAGTCAATCCAAAAGAACTTGTAACAAACGCATAAACGTTAACTGGAGGGGTCATAAGGATGAAAGTAGTATCATTAAAAGATGTAATCGGATCAGAAAATGAAGTAGAAGCTGAAAACGGAAACTGGGTTAGTCGTCGTCTATTATTTAAAAAAGACGGAATGGGCTATTCAGTGAACGACACCATCATTCGAGCAGGTACTGAAACACACATCTGGTATCAGAATCATCTTGAAGCCGTTTATTGCATCGAAGGCTCTGGTGAAGTTGAAACGATTAAAGATGGCAAGTATGGCCAATCAAAGCCGGAGATATCTATGCATTAGATGAGCATGACGAGCATCTCCTACGCGCTCACGAAGGTGGAGACATGCGTATGGTATGTGTCTTTAATCCTCCACTAACAGGTCGAGAGCACCATGACGAGAACGGTGTTTACCCTGTAGATGAAGATTAAAAGTAAATAAAAAAGGGACGGCAGCTGATTTGAATCACTGTTATACCAAAAAAAGCAGAGCCGGTTTAAACCGACTCTGCTTTTTAATGTACCAACACTTGTTCAAATTCAATTTCCTTTGGATCTAATCCTATTTTCCCTAAAAACTCTGCTACCTCATCCATAGTATCTAAAGGGTATTGCGTATGACATAGGTGGCTGGTTCGCTTTAAGCTGGCTTGAAAGGATTCACTTAAAGCAAGCTCACTCTTAACTGAATAAATCGCTTGAAGGACTTTTTCGTCACGTTCAAAGCTAACAAACCCATCACTCTGATTAAAATAAACAATGAGCGGCACATTTGTGTGCGGATGGATGATATGTGCTTTAAATAAGTTCACTGCTTCCCCCTCCCTCTATAGCTCTCCTCCTGAGGACTATAAAAATTCACTGTATACTAATAGGTACTCTACGTTTCCCTCTTGCTATTTGTGTTAAACGTTTTTCAAAACAATGCCATGAGAAATGTTGAATGTAGTAGAATTCAGTATATTAATAAAGAATGCTTTTTTAACACTCTAATCCTATGAACCGAAATTGCATATTGCTACTATAATCTTGACTCAATTTAAAGTAAAGCAAATGGCTATAGCTGTTAGGACATTTTTTAGAGAATGTATCGAAAAAGTAGATGAGAGAATTGGATCTTTAAACAAAAGGAGTCCCTGTTTCATTTCAGGTGACTCCTTTTGACATGCAAGTTTCTTATTTTTTTAAGCTTAACTCGGTCACACTCTCAACCTGAGCAGTCCACGGGAACATATCAACCGGTTGAATGTTATTCACTTTATAACCTGCCAAGCGAAGTTGTTCAACATCTTTTGCCAGTGTGGATGGGTTACAGGAAACATAAACAATTCGTTGTGGCTTTGTTTGTTTGAGAGTTGTTAATAATTTTTGATCACAGCCAGTTCTTGGCGGATCGACAACAACAACATCTGGTGACCAGCCCTGCCTTACCCACTTTGGTAACCACTCTTCAGCTTTTCCAACTTCATATTGGTAAGAGCGAACTCCATTTTTCCGGGCATTATGACGTGCGTCAACAATTGACTCTTCTATGACATCCATGCCTCTAACTTCAGCCACTTGATCAGAAAGCCATAAACCAATCGTTCCTACCCCACAATAAGCATCAACTAGCTTTTCAGTTCCAGTTAATTTTGCCGCCTTTTTGGCTTCATTATATAAAACAACTGTCTGCTCAGGATTTAATTGAAAAAAAGCTCTTGCTGACAGCGAAAATGAAACATCGCCCAGAGTTTCATGAATCGTCTCTTCCCCAGAAACCAAGGTCGTTCTGTCACCAAAAATCAATGATGTTTTCTGATCATTTATATTTTGCATAAAAGAAGTAACCTCAGGCAACCGTTTTTTTACTTCTTCTATTACTTGCTTACGTTTTGGAATGGTTTCTTCCGCTGTGACAAGCACAAGCTGAACATCTCCAGTTTTAAAACTGACACGTGTCACAATGGTGCGAATCGCCCCACGATGTTTTCGTTCATTATAAATCGAAATATCCAGATCTTGAAGAATCTCTTTCATCACCTGCGTCACATGATTAGATGATTTGTGTTGAACCATACAGGCAGAAAGATCAATAAGCTTATGAGAGTTTTGCGCATACAGCCCCGCTTCAACTACTCCTTTGCTCTTCTTCACCTGAAGCTGACTCTTATTCCGATAGTACCAAGGATTATCCATTCCACGTGTCTTCTGTATAGGGAGTTTCTCGTTCGAAAAGTTTGTATACCTCTCAAAAGCCTGCCTTACAAGGTCTGCTTTCTCGCGTAAAGAAGCCTCATACTCCATATGCTGCAGCTGACAACCTCCACATTGATCATAAATCGGACAGGGCGGATCAATTCTCTCAGTGGATTTTTTACGAATCTTTTTGATCGCTGCCTCTGAAAACCTCTCTCCTGGCTTGGTTACCGTTGCAACCACTTCTTCTCCCGGCAAAGCACCTGGGACAAATACAACGTGGCGTTTATAGTATCCAACCCCTTCTCCATTAATACCTAATCGTTTTATTGTAAGAGGAAATTGTTGTCCAACTTCAACTGTTGTCGTATTAGTCTTACCTGCACTTGCTTGATTTGATGATTTCATATTCGACACTCCAATGTTTACAACTTCATATATGAAGTATAGCACGTTCATAGATCTTCCTAAACTTACTAAACACTTTGGGCATTTTCTCTGATAGAATAGTAAAAGTAATGGCTAGTGGAGGAGTGAATAAAAATTGTCTATACCTACGGATGTAGCGTCTTTGCAGATTATGGCGCATGTCTACAAACGTAAAAGCGCTCAGTCTACATTTGAAAAGACGGTAGAAAGCCTGGTAAGTTCCGTTCCTTATATAGATTGGGTTGGGATCTACCTTTACGAAAAATTAAACCATAAACTCGTTGCCGCCTCATGCTTTGAGGACGACTTACAATGGACATGTAATGGTGAATTGAAGTTTCCAATTACTGACTCATCTGAGCAAGAAATCGGTATAATGATTGTACGCAGTAAACAATCAATCGCCTTTGATGTAACAGATGTTTCTACTTTAAAAACAATCGCATCAGCAATTGGTCAAGAAACACTTGTTAATTAACTTATACCACTAAAAAACCTCAGCTGAGTGCCGAGGTTTTTTAGTGGTTTAGTGAAGTTTGTGCGAGGAAATAAATAAGACCGAGCTTGCTTGTGTAGGTAGGTGCTAATCAAGAATCGAAGCTCTGTTAGCAAGAGCATTATACTCCCTAGCAAGAGCTCTGGCTCCTTATCAAGAACGTTTGGCTCTCTTCCAAGAACTCAGACTCCTTACCAAGTGCGTTCGCCTCTCTTCCAAGAGCTCCAAGCTCCTTACCAAGACCTTTTGGCTCTCTTCAAAGAGCTCAGGCTCCTCACCAAGAGCCCAAGCCTCTTACTAAGACGAATCTGCTACACCAAGAACCCTAACTCCTCTCCCCACCAAACTAAGGAATCATTTTCTGAGCCGTTAGATCGTCCAGGCTTTCAAATGTGTATCCTTGCTTTTTCGCTTCGTCTATCACTCTAGGCAAGGCCTCTGCGTTATCGCTTGATACGGAGTGAAGCAGCATAATGGCGCCGGGGTGAATGCGGTCCATGATTTTGTTATAAGCATAATCCGCGCCTTTTTGTTTGTTTACATCCCAGTCTGCATAGGCAAGGGACCAGAATACATTGATGTAGCCTTCTGCTTCTGATAGTTCTAGGCTACGTTCACTGAATTCGCCACGCGGGGGACGTAGGTAGTTCATATATTCAATACCTGTTAGCTCGGCAAATCGTTTTTTTACTTTAAGTAATTCTCTTGATAATCGTTCGCCATCAACGGCTGGCAGACTCGGATGATGCCAGGAATGGTTTCCCACAATATGTCCTTCATTCACCATTCGTTTAACGAGGTCAGGCGCAGAATCTAGATAGTGGCCTGTTACAAAAAATGTTGCAGGGACTTTTTTCTCTCTTAATACATCTAGAACTTTTTCTGTATAGCCATTTTCATATCCATTATCGAATGTTAAGTATAGAACTTTTCGTTCTGTATCACCGATAAAGTAACCTCCTGCTTCATCAAGCAGTTTTATAAATTCTGGTTCAGTTGTTACGGGTTCATGATTCTTCGTTGGTTTAAAACTCCAGTGAAGAACGTCATTATCATAAGCCTGTACTTGCTCGTTTGTTCCTACTGCAATGACTCCAATTATAATAATTAACATGATGATCCACTTTGCTTTCATTTTCTCACCTCTACACAGCTGTTTATAAATAGCATGCATCGACCATGAGATTTTACTTACTCCATATTTTGGACAAATTTAAACCGACCCACAAAATGGATCGGTTCGTGTTCTACTCTACAATTAAGGTTGTAACCATTTCAGCATGCCCTGCTCCACACGGGATCGTACAACGGATCGTGTATTCACCTGGTTCCAAATTGGTATTAACAGAACCCTCACCATTGATAGCAACATCCGTACCATCAACTTCAATTCCATGATGACCTTCAACATTCTCAAGTGAGATGTTTATGTCTCCTGCTGGAACGGTATATGATTCCTGATCAAAGTCCCAATTAGTTGCTTTCAGAACAACTTGTTCACCAATCACTTCTACTGGTTCACTTTCATTTGCTTCGTCATTACCAGCTGCTCCACATGCTGTGATGGCAACAAGAAGAAAGAGGGCAACTAATATAAAAAGCATTTGCTTTAATTTCATACAAAGATTCCTCCAAACTTGTCCATTTTCCCCTTAACAGTATACGCCCAAATACTCTCATCGTATATCCTATTTCAATATTTTTTTTGACTGTTTCGTTAACAATCGTCATACTGTAGTGTCTTGCCCTTTTATTTATTGTATGTTTTGATTAGAAAGGGCATATGAATTGCAAATGATGGAGGTATAAATCGTTGATTGAATATAAAAATATATTTAGAGGAATTGCCATGGGCATAACTGATCTTGTACCTGGCATAAGTGGAAGTACAATATTAATGGTGCTTGGTGTATATGAGCGTTTTATTGCTGCATTACATGGATTAACAACAAAGGATTGGAAAAAAAGCCTTGGATTTTTGATCCCACTTGCTATTGGTGTGGGTAGTGCTCTACTTATATTTAGTAAGATCATAAAATGGCTTCTACTAAATCATCAACCTGTCACCATGTTTTTATTCTTAGGTTTGATTATAGGTATTGTACCCCTTTTAATTAAAGAAGCTGATGTCAGAAACTCATTTAAACCCATTCATTATATCTTATTAGTTGTTGCGTTTATTTTAATCGCTTTAACTTCATTGATACCGAATGAAACAGGTCTTATGACCAATCTAAGTGCTTGGAGATTATATTCTTTTATTTGTTTCAGGATGGTTGGCTAGTGCGGCCTTAATTCTCCCTGGTATTAGTGGTTCATTAGTTTTTCTTTTATTAGGAGTTTATGCGACGGTAACTACTGCAATCGCAAATATCCAGATTCCGATCATTTTAGTTGTAGGTTCAGGAATTGCTGTTGGTATGCTTCTTACAAGTAAGCTTGTACGTTATTTGTTTGCAAACTTCACGATTTATACATACGCAGTGATGATTGGTCTTGTAGCGGGTTCTGTTATTGTTGTCTATTCAGAAATCGAGCCAGGTGGATCATTAATTGGCTGTGGAATCACCTTTATTGCAGGACTAGTCATCGCTTATTTGTTAGGTAGTATTCGAAAGTAAACTAAATTATCTTATAGGCAGTGGACAATTTTGTCTACTGTTTTTTTATATTAAGTATACGTAAACGTTGACGGCATGATTGACTTAAAATAAAATATATATACATTAACTAGGTAAAGGGGTGATTCGATGGGGCAGTGAATAGAAAATACAAACTTGCGGCACGACTTAATGTAGTAGAGCAATTCAAGAAACTAGCTTTTGCCACACAGTTTCTGTTTCAAACACAGCGCAACCGAGTCACATTTAGCCTTAACAGGACGATCTATACTTATTTTTAACGATATTTAATTTTCTTTACAAAATAGGAGGTGACCCCTCTATTATAGAGGGATCTTTTGGACAATATATACTTAAATTTGTTTTTTGTGGCTTTATTAGTTGCTCTCACTGCTTTTTTTGTGGCTTCAGAGTTTGCGATTGTCAAAATCAGGAGTACAAAGATTGACCAACTTGTACAGGAGGGTCATAAGAGTGCGGTTCTAGCGAAAAAAGTAACCACGAACCTTGATGAGTATTTATCTGCGTGTCAGCTTGGGATAACCATAACGGCACTAGGTATCGGTCGATTAGGTGAACCAACGTTTGAGGTGATGCTACACCCAATTATTGAGACATTACCCATTAACAGTAGCACACTCATCACAACGGTAAGTATTGTTGTATCCTTTGCGATCATGACATTTTTGCATGTTGTAGTAGGTGAACTTGCTCCAAAAACGTTGGCTATTCAAAAAGCAGAAAGAATTACGCTTCTGGTTTCAAGACCATTGCGTGCATTCTATCTACTTATGTACCCACTTATCTGGTTCTTAAATGGCGCTGCTAGACTTTTGACTCGTTCTGTTGGTTTAAAATCAATGTCTGAGCATGATGTGACTCATTCAGAAGAAGAGTTACGCTTAATTCTTTCAGACAGCTACAAAGGTGGAGAAATTAATCAGTCTGAATTCAAATATGTAAGTAAAATATTTGATTTTGATAACCGCGTGGCAAAAGAGATTATGGTTCCTCGAACAGAAATTTCTGCTATCTCGGTAGATGATCCTATTAGTAAAAACCTTGAATTTATGCGAAAAGAACGATTTACTCGTTTTCCTGTTGTAAATGGGGACAAAGATAATATTCTTGGTGTGATTAACGTTAGAGAAGTTCTGACTGATATCGTCTCACCAGATGTTACAAAAGATGTTGTCTTAAATGACTATATTCGCCCCGTTATATCAGTTATTGAATCAATTCCAGTAAATGATTTACTTGTAGAAATGCAGAAACAACAAATTCACATGGCGATCCTTTTTGACGAATATGGTGGGACGGTTGGTCTTATCACAGCAGAAGATATCATTGAAGAAATAGTCGGAGAAATTAATGATGAGTTTGATGTCGAAGAAGATCCACAAGTACGGAAGATCAATGATGATCACTATATTATTGATGGAAAAACATTGATTAGCGATGTAAACAAGCTATTAAATGTCGAACTCGACGAAACCGATGTAGATACAATTGCTGGTTGGTTGCTCACTGAAAAGTATGATATTGAAGTGAATGAAGCCATGAACTACGCGAATTTCACCTTCACAGTGAGAGAATTTGATAGTCATCAAATTAAACAAGTTGAGATCATCAAAATGGAAAAAGATCAGCAGCTAGCCCAACAGCTTGCTTCTACGTAAGTAAAAAGGAAAGTGCCATTACCGGCACTTTCCTTTTTTATAAGACACCTTTTTTAGCGTGCTGCTCTGCCTCTAAAGAATCCAAGTGAGCCGTTCGATTTGTATAATGTAAATATGGTAAATCAGCATCATTTGGCCATTCTAAAAGTGTGACACTCGTGTTGCCTATCACAAATGGACGATGGAAGTCAGACCATTTGTCGCCTACTAAAATATACATTAACAAAATGCTGATAAAACCTCCGTGAGAAACAATTGCTACAGATTCATTCATATGCTCTTGCTTCAGTTCTTGCAATACAAGACGACAGCGTTCTGTTAGTTCTTCTTTTGTTTCCGTCCCCTCGATACCTGATGTTATAATCGACTTTTTAACTGTAATAGGATATTTTTCTTTAATTTCATCTCTTGTTAAGCCTTGCAAAGGTCCTAAGTAAACCTCACGTATTTTATCCCATGTCTGAACAGAACGTTTTGTGGTTTCACCAATCTTCTTTGCTGTATCATACGCTCTAGTAAGATCACTACTATAGATGTAGTCTAGTTTCATTTCTTTACAGTACGCACTAATGAGGTCGACTTGTTTTGTGCCAAGTTCAGATAACGGAAAATCCATTGCTCCTTGTATTTTCCCTTGAAGATTGCCCATCGATTCTCCATGCCTAATTAAATAAAGTTTCAATTTCCCTCTCCTTCTCGTTCCCATTCCTTCTTAAATTGGACCGCCTTTATTTCTATTTGATTTATCATTTGTAAAAATCGCTCCAAATCGGCAGGCTCAGCTGTTTCTGAATCCATCGAATCAAGTGAAGTGATCAATAATTGAAGTCTATTTTTTAAGTAAGACAAATGTTGCTCTTTATCGTGAATGGCTCCACCCACTGTTCTTCACTCCTTTTCCTTGATACTCTCTTTATCTAGTTACTTCTAAGAAGCTTAACAGAATCATACACATAGCTCAAATCAATTAGAGATCTTTTAACTTCCTTTTAATTGCGTTATGATATAACATGATATCTTGTTACAAGCCGTATTCTAAAGGCTAATAAAGGAGACTTCTTAGTGTTAAAGACCTCAAATCTACCAATTACCCCTGAAAATGATCCATGGGAAGCTTATTTAGATATAAAAGAATTTGGCCACTTGGCCTTAACGAATGTTGAATTCACGACTACAACTCTCTGTAACATGCGTTGTGAGCATTGTGCAGTCGGCTATACATTAAGTCACAAAGATCCTGATCCATTGCCATTAGATCTATTTATTAAACGCCTAGATGAACTACCCAACTTACGTGCACTTAGTATCACAGGTGGGGAACCAATGTTATCGGCTAAGTCTGTAAAGGAGTATGTTGTTCCTCTATTACAATACGCTCATAGCCGTGGTATACGTACACAAATTAATTCTAATCTAACAATGAAGTTAGAGCGTTATGAGGCTATTCTTCCATACCTTGACGTTCTGCATATCTCTCATAATTATGGTAGTGTTGAAGATTTTACAGAGATTGGTTTTGCAATGATGGAGAAGAAACCAAGCCTAAAACAACGTGAGGCTTATTTCTATCGTATGGTTGAGAATGCACGCGAGCTTACTCGTCGTGGAGTCCTTGTTTCAGCAGAGACAATGATTAATAAGCGTACGATTCCTCACCTAAAAGAAATCCATGAACAAATTGTGGAAATGGGCTGTCAAAGGCACGAGGTGCACCCTATGTACCCTGCAGATTTCGCAAGCGCCCTAGAAGCAGCATCACTTAAAGACATTCGCAAAGGGATACACACATTGCTCGACTCAAGAAATCCCGATGTTTGGATGCTTTTTGGTACCCTACCTTTTTATCCATGTAGTGATAATTCTGAAGACCTTGCACTACAAGAGAAGCTGTTTCAAGCAAAAAACGTCACGGTTCGTAATGATCCGGACGGTCGATCAAGATTAAATATTAACATTTTTGATGGTTCCATTATTGTGACAGACTTTGGTGACACACCTGAGCTAGGAAATGTCCAGGATACACCACTACAGCAGGCATATGACACGTGGATGCGCTCTGATATTGGTCGCTCTGTACAATGTCATTGTCCCGCTGTTCAATGCCTTGGACCAAATATATTAGTGAAAGATGCGTATTATCCAGAGGTGGATTTCTTAAAACGCAGTTCAAATTTATCCTTGTAACTCAAGAGTTAATTTTTAGCCATGTATGTGAACGAAAGGTAATCCTGCACAGGAATCCAAGCACCAATGCCTTGCTGGGTAATGTTCTTCACTTCAAGTCTTTTTTTACCACCTTTAACAACCACATATACTTCGCCATAGGTTACGTTTCCTTTCTCGTGAATGGCTGGAACGTAGCTATGCAAATAACCGACCTGCTGTGTGGATACATTGTAGGTCTGATTTTTGCGTGTGCCTTGTCCGATCACCGTATCAAATGATAAAGGCAAACCGGTGGTCTCGCCAGCATGAATCATCATCATTTTGCGAACTGCCTCTGCGTTTGGAATAGCAGCCGTTAACCCTCCTGTTACCTTTTTCTGCTGATCTTGTGAATAGGTCATTTGTGCAGGAGATTGCGCACCGCGGTTGTCTAGATAATTTGTGTTGACCTTTTGATATTGCCAGTTCACCTCTGTACCAGCTGTTTCATATGCGAGTGGCCATTCACCAAGATAAACAGAAACCCTCAGCCCGATCCCAAGCAGCGGGTTGCCTATGTGAGATTCATTTAATAAACGAATGAGGTCAGGGTTTGTGATTTTTTCATCCGTTGAATTAAGAAATTCTTGTGCCAACTCACTGGGGTGTAAATAAGGCAAATCCTGTGTCCCATTTGAATACGTATTTTCTTTTGAAATAGACAGTGCTGAATCAGGAATTTTGTATGGATTTTCTGCCTTATCTTCAGCATTGGCATATGGTTGAAAAGTGAGAATTAATGCTGTCATCAATAAAGTCATGAATACACGTCGTTTCATTCAATCTCTACCTCCTGTTTTTTATGGAGATAGTTTATACCAAGTGTCAAAAAAATATGTAATCCTGCTCGTTCTTACTGTTTTTGTGGAGGTTCAAGGAAATGAAAGAAAATCGTCCCGGCTATCGCTTTACCATGCTTATTGTGATGGTAGCCATTGCTGGTTTTGCTCAAGGTATGTTATTGCCCTTATTATCCATAATGCTTGAAGAAGCCGGAGTTTCCTCTTCATTAAATGGGTTAAACGCTACCGCCTTATATATTGGCGTTCTGCTTGCTTCCCCATTTATTGAACGGCCTGTTCGTACTTTTGGTTACAAACCTGTTATTACAATAGGGTTGATTGTGATGACCATTAGCTTGTTACTTCTGCCCTTGTGGACCTTCTTTTGGTTCTGGTTTGTGGTACGTATGGTCATTGGCATTGCTGATAATATGGTTCACTTTGCCACTCAGGTATGGATTACTTCTACAAGTACGGCTCGTAATCGTGGTCGTAATATTTCGATCTATGGTCTTGCATTTGGACTTGGTTTTGGATCTGGTCCATTAATGATTAATTTACTTATGATTGCTGAATGGCTACCCTTTGTTATCTCTGCAGCCTTAACTTTTATAACATGGATATTCGTTTCTAGACTCGTGAATGAATTTCCCTCGGAAGAATTGGATACACGTGGACCAAAAACAACGTGGGGAAGATATCGTTCTGTTGTTAAATTAGCTTGGTTTTCATTGCTACCTGGTTTCGCTTATGGATATTTAGAAGCATCTCTTCATGGTAATTATCCAGTGTACGCCTTACGGTCAGGTTTAAGTATTGATCAGGTCTCGCTGCTTCTGCCAGCGTTTGTTGTTGGCGGTTTGATCACTCAGATTCCATTAGGCTTAGCTAGTGATAAATTTGGCCGGAAAATCATTTTGCTTTCCATTGCCTCCTTAGGAAGTGTCTGTTTTTTTCTAATGATTGCTGTTGAGCATTCACCTTCAATCTTGTTCATCTTATTTATAGCAGGTGGAGGCTGTGTGGGCTCGCTTTATTCGTTGGGTGTGGCGTATATGGCTGATTTGGTCCCTACTCACCTTTTGCCTACAGCAAATGTGATGATGGCTGTTAGCTTTGGACTCGGTAGTATAACTGGACCTTTAATTGGTGGTTGGTCTATCGAATTATTTGAACATGGAAGCATCTATTATTCAATTGGAGGAATGCTGATTTTACTTGTAGGAGCAGGGTTTCTTTTCCGCCATCAACATGAAGCACAAACAATATAAAAGCAAAAAAAACGGCAGCGATTAGCTGCCGTTTTTGTTCCTGTTCACGAAAAAAGAGGATTTATTCAAATAACAATTTGGGGTCGAATCGATTATTGTCCTTCACAGGGACACCTCACTTCTCCATTGTTTGTTAAAAACAATTTTGAAATTCATCATCACTGTACATTCGTATCACCTCATAAGAAGTATACTAACAAAACGCTTCTATCCTATTGCTTGTTGAACATCAACTTAATCGAGTCAGGACCCGGAAGCAGATAAACTGCGTTCCGTAAACCTAGTATGTGCGTGTTTTTATTGCTTATTCGTCATTTTGATGATTTTTTAAGTATTTTACTTCTATCGCAGCTTCCTTTGCCGATTCAATGGCTTCCTTAGAGCTGATTCGAATATGATTCGCCGTATCAGATAGCTTTCTAAAATCAGCTGATAAATCAGATATAATGGTTGAAACTTCAGTAGCTGTTTCCTTTACTTGATCGATGATATCCTCTCGATTGTCACGAATAAAAACAAAGGTATCCGTTGTAGCTTCTTTAAGATTTTTAGCTTCCTGACAAACCTGATCACGCCACTTTTTCTTGGATAAGATGGTCGCAACTCCAATAACCGCTACCCCACCAATAATGAGTGACGTACATACTCCAGATGAACATGATTTTTTCTTCAACTATGATTCCTCCTTTGAACCTTGATTGTTCTAATCATATCAATAACGAGCCACAAAATAAAAGGCAAGTCCCTTTTAACCATAAAAAAAGCAACCACTCTACTCAGCAGTTGCTTTTACGATTAATTATATGCCTCTACAAGTAACTCATCCGTTTCCAATAATTCAAATTCATTATGAGGTTTCTTTTTTAATTCCTTTAATTCTGTTCTCATCTGTTCAATTTGTTTCTCCATTAATTCGATACGTTTCTTCTCTGACATTGTCATTTGATCTCCCCCATATCTCATCTGACTGAACAGTCGCTCAGATTAACCTTTTAAAAAAAGTCCGTTCCCATTAGTTATTAGAATCATAGTAACAATTTTCGCGCAATTTGTAAAGCCTCTTTCATTCTTTTATATTCGCCTTTTTTCGACTTTGTGTGTTAATTTTAAAAATTGTCATAATTTTATGTTTGAAAGATAATCTAACGTGCTATACTGTAGCTATATCCTAAACTAATGGTAAGGTGATACCTATGAGAAAACAATTTGTGCGATTTGAAGATCTTATGGATCAAAATCGATCAGAACTATTAAATGATGAGGACGCGCTTGACCGCCTCGACGATCGTTTGGATGCAAGAAATGCAGAGAAAGAACTGCGCAAACTAAAAAAAGCTGAACAGAACTAACGAACCTGCTTTTAACATGCTTTGAGCCCTCTAGCTCAGAGCATGTTTTTTTATGCTGCCATTCTTCAAAAAACTTCCTTTGCATGTGCATATTTCCCCTTCTTTTACACAAGGTAGAACTAACTACGCTTGAGAGGGTTGAAGTCATTGGATAGTGTACTACTGTCAAGAATGCTTTTTGGGTCATCAATGGCCTTCCATATTATATTCGCTACATTAACGGTTGGTATCACCTTAATGATCTTACTTGCAGAAATTATGAGGTTAATTAAGAAGGACGATGATTATGCGTTACTCGCCAAACGTTGGACTAAAGGTGCGGCTGTTCTTCTTGGTGTTGCAATCCCCTCTGGAACAATCGTTGCGGTTATGCTTTCACTTCTCTGGCCACATTTTATGGCAATTGTTGGTGAAGTAATTGCTTTGCCTTTTCAAATTGAGATCTTTGCCTTTTTCTTAGAGGCGTTGTTTCTTTCAATCTATGTGTACGCCGCTGACCGCTTAGGACCAGTTACACGATTGATTGCTGTCTTTTTTGTTGCTTTTGGGGCTTCAGCCTCTGCTATTCTTATCACAAATGCACACGCTTGGATGAACACACCTCGTGGATTTGATCTAGTTGACGGTCAGGTTGTAAATGTTGACCCTCTTGCTGCGATTAAAGCTCCAAGTTTTTTAGTAACAGCAAACCATGTGGTAGGCACTGCATTTATGACTGGTGCATTTGTTCTTGTAGCAGTTGCTGCGTATAAATTGTTACATAATCAGCTGTCAAAAAGAGAAATCACTTATCACCGAAAGGGATTATTATTGTCTTTAATCGTTGCTTTCATCATGTCTTCATATACAGCTTTGTCTGGTCATGAAACAGCTGTCATGTTATATGAGGAATTACCTATCAAACTTGCCGCATCTGAAGGTTTATTTAATACAACCGACAACGCAGCTCTCACTGTATTTGGCACGCCAAGTATTGAAGCAGAAGGTGTAATTGGCGGAATCGAAATACCCGGCATGCTGAGTTGGATTGCGACAGGCTCTACTGACGGAGTGATCCAGGGTTTAAATGAATTTCCACAGGATGAATGGCCACCATTGTTTATCCACACACTCTTTAACGTAATGGTAGCGATTGGCTTCACCTTACTTGGCTTAGCGGCTCTTGGCCTGGTAATTTGGTTCCTTCGTCGAAAACAAGAAGGTGTGATTTTTCCAAAATGGTTGCTTGTTGCCTTTGTTGCCTGTGGCCCACTTGCGGTTATCGGTATTGAAACAGGCTGGATTTACAGTTGTACAGGTAGACAGCCTTGGACAATCTACGGTATCCAACGAACTGTAGATGCTGCAACGAACTCAGGTAATTTAGGCATTTTATTCTTCTTGTTTTCTGTCCTTTACATTTTTCTGTTAGTACTCACTGCTTTAGTGATGTACTTCTATTTCAAACGAAACCCAGTATCAGATGAATTTCATTCTTCATCTGAACAGCTAAATAGCTAAAAAAGGAGCGACTAAAATGGACTCCATGTATATTGCCCTTCTCATCATCTGGGCGTTTCTGTTTATTTATTCCATTGCTGGCTCAATCGATTTCGGAGCCGGATTTTGGGCTATGTATTATCAAAACAGGACTGACACCGAATCATCTAGCATTGCAAATCGTTACCTTTCTCCTTCTTGGGAAGTCACAAATGTATTTCTTGTTTTGTTAGTTGTCGCTTTTGTAGGATTTTTCCCTGGAGGAGCCTCCTCTCTTGGAACTCTAATGATTGTACCTTTTTGTCTTGTGTTGATCCTGCTTACCATACGAAGTGCCTTTATGGTGTATTCACATAGTGTGCAACGATACACGCGGTTATTTACAATTTTCTCTGGAGTAACTGGTCTGTTAATTCCTGCACTATTAATCACCATTCTACCTGCTGCAATTGGCGGTTATGTAATGGATGATGGTGTAAACCAATACATTCTAGTTGATCGATTATTCTCAAGCTCGACCTTTTACACGCATATTGGGTTTGGACTTGCAACTGAATTGTTTCTGTCCTCGCTATTATTAAGCGACTATGCGCGTGAGGCCAATTCGATGGAAACCTATCATACGTATAGAAGAAACGCGATGACTCTCGGACCCATCACCTTGGCGTTTGCAGCAGCGGCAATCTACACACTTATTCCTCACGCCCCATGGATGTTTGAGAACATTACCGAAAGTTGGCGTTTAGCTCTACTTGGTTTCTCCTTACTTGCCTTCTTAATTGGTTATAGTGCACTCTGGTGGCCTGCCAAAACGAAGAGAAAAATTGGACAACCGCGTTATGCCGTCGTTTTTATTATTATTCAATTTGGACTCGCAAGCTTTGCCTACAGCTCTGCTCAGCTTCCGTACTTGCTCTATCCAGATGTAACCGTCCAAGAAGCCTTTACAAACGAAACAATGTTTAGACTCCTACTCATTGGATACGCATGTGGCATGGCTGTATTAATACCAGTGTTTATTTGGTTTTGGAGATTGTTTATGAAAGATAAGAGGTATTTGTTAAAGTAAAAGAAAAGAAGCTCCCATCTCAAATGGGAAGCTTCTTTTTTTATTCTGCTCGTATTGATGGCTCCATGTTTGGAAGGTCTTTTCTCATTCTTTTTGATACAATTTTTCCAAATAAAGCAGCTAAAATTTGCTGAAATAAAGTCCCCATAATAACCGGAAGTGTCACAGCAGGAGGAAAGTATACAACGGCGATCGCTGCTCCAACACCAATATTTCTCATTCCACAATTAAACATGATACTGATTGAGGTTTCAGATGAAAAGCGTAACCATTTTGAAGCTACTAAAGCACTAAGATAGCCTAGGATAGCAAGGGTAAGGACAACAAAAAAGATACTAACAACCTTTGAATTAATTGACGTTAAATACGGTGCTGCAACCGATCCATTTAACATAATCACGGTTAAAAGACTCACCTTCGCAAAAGGCGCCAAACCTTTGCTCATCTTAATGATCTTACCTTTTCTAAGGGAATTCACAAAGATTCCTAACGCTGATGGAAGAATAACCATCATAATTAAACCACTCATTACTCCCCACGTATCTAGTGAAATCCGTCCGCCGATAAATAGTGTAAGCGTAAGCGGGACAATAAAAGGCGAAATGATCGTATTAATTAAAATAATAGCAAGCGTTAAAGAACGACTACCTTGATAAATCGCTACCCACATAAGTGTCACCACACCTGTCGGGATAGCAAAGGCAAGCAGTATGCCAGTAGTGGTCTCAATATCCCCTGGAAAAATAAGATGCCCAATTCCAAACGCTACAAGCGGCATAAACACCTGTAAAATAATTAAACTCACGATAATCGGAATCGGATAATGAACAACATTTCGAACATCCTTAGGACTAATCGCCACACTGCTAGCAAAAGTAATAAAAGCAAATATAAATGGAACCAAAAAAACATAACTTGCAAAAAACGTACTTAACAATACACCCGTCGCAACCGCAATAGGCGTCAAAAATGGCAGCGCCCGCTCAAGCGAACGATTTAGCGTTTCTAACATGGTATCTCTCCTACCATCGATTCTCTTTTATCTTAGTTTATCATACGAGGGAAGCAAGCTGGGAACCTGCGGCGGAGGTGTTGCTGGGTCTAGATGGGGAGCGTATGGCGATTTTCGCGCAATGGCGCTGGTTGGCGCGCATTTTTTGGATTTCCGCGCACGGGACCGTCGTTTCCGCGCATTTTTCACATTTCCGCGCACCGACCATCGGTTTCCGTGCATTTTTCACATTTCCGCGCACCAACCACCGGTTTCCGCGCATTCTCCACTTTCCCGCGCACCGACCACCAGTTTCCGCGCATTTTCCACTTTCCCGCGCACCGACCATCGGTTTCCGCGCATTTTTCACATTCCCGCGCACCTGCCCAAATCCCCCTCATCACAAACAAAAGAAACGCAGCAAATACTGCGTTTCTCTCCTTTTATACCTCTTCACTTAATCGGATAAATTCTTCTACATCCTTCAGTACTACGTCAATGGCTTGTTGCCAGAAGTCTGAGTCAGTAAGGTCTGCTTGAAGGTGTTTCTGCGCCAGATCTTCAACTGTCATGCTAGCAGTGTCTTCAAGCAATGAGATGTAAGCTTGCTCAAAAGATCCTCCGACGTCAGTTGCTTGTTTGTAGATGCCCAAGCTGAATAGGTACCCAAATGTATAAGGGAAGTTATAAAATGGCACATGTGTAATATGGAAATGAAGCTTTGAAGCCCAGAAGCTTGGTGAATACTCAGAGAGCTGATTCCCGTAGGCTTCTCGTTGTGCTTCTTCCATTAGTGCGTTTAATTCTTCAGCTGATAAACTTTTCTTTTTACGAGCTTCATAGAATCGTGTTTCAAATAAGAAACGAGCGTGAATGTTCATAAAGAATGCTAGAGCACGAGAAATTTTGTTCTCTAGTAAAGAAAGCTTTAATTGTTTATCCTCTGCTTCTGCCACTAATGCGTCTGCAACAATCGTTTCAGCAAAAGTAGATGCTGTTTCTGCCACGTTCATTGCATATTGACGAGCAAAAGGCTGTTTTTCTTTTAGACAATAACTATGGTAGGCATGTCCTAATTCGTGCGCAAGTGTCGCAACATTAGCCATTGACCCATCATAAGTCATAAAGATTCGTGATTGCTTTTTCAAAGGAAAACCTGTGCAGAATCCTCCTGGTCTTTTACCTGGACGATCTTCTGCTTCTATCCAACCATCACGCAAAGCTCCTTCTGTAAAATCAGCAAGTTCAGGGCTAAATGTACGGAAGTGCTTAATGATTAAATCACATGCTTCTTGATAGCTGATTTTTTTATCATTTTCAACTGGAAGCGGTGCTGTTACGTCGTGGAAGGAAAGTGTATCAACACCAAGTAGCTCAGCTTTTTTAGACATAAATGTATAAAATGCTGGCTTGTTTGCTGTAATCGTATCCCACATAGCATTCAGCGTTTTTTCTTGCATACGGTTATAAGAAAGTGGTTCTTTTAATACGTTTTCCCAGCCTCTTGCTTCATATAATTTTAGGCGGAAGCCAGCAAGATGGTTAATCGTTTGTGAGAATACATCCGATTCCTTTTGCCATGCAGCTTCATTTGCTTTGAATGCTTTTTCACGAACAGAGCGATCACTGCTATTCATTCGATTTTGAAGCTGACCAGCAGACAACTGTTTTGTCTCACCGTCTTCTTCAAATGGAATTTCTAGTCTTCCTACCGCTTGATTGTAGAAATTCCCCCATGCGTGGTAGCCATCAATCGCCAGACCTGCTGCGAGCTTTTCTTCTGCTGGAGAGAGCTTATCTTTTGCCTTTTGGCGTTTTTCTTCAAGGTTAAATGTTACTTCATTCAGTTCAGTACGTTCAGTTATCTCTTTAAAAGCAGCTTCATCTAGTTCGGCTAGCTTTTGTTCTAAACCTGCTAATAAATTTTGCTGCTGAGCACTAATCTCTAGTAGCTGTCCCTGCAACAGTAAGGATTGTTTATCCTTCACATTTTGTGCTGTTAGACAACTAACAAAACCACCTGCATGTTGATTTCTTAGTCCAACCTCTTGAATACGTACGAGGCCATTAACTAGCTCGTCCTGAGTCAGTTCACCATCAAGTTCAGTTTCTAAATGGCTAAGCTGTGTTTTTGTTTCTTCAAGAAATGCTTGAAATTCTGCTGAATCACTTCCACCTTCAAAAAATGTTTCTAGGTCCCAATTTTCTGGATAATGCATATGTATCTCCTCCTAAGTATTTCGGATTGCGTAATACTTAGTTTATCAAATTTTTCAGAAGATAGCATCTTTTAATTATCCGAGAAAAATAGCGCCATAGAGAAGTGAGCCTAAAATGACAAACGTTGGATGGACTTTAAACTTTTCTAATAGCAACAAACTAGCTACGATTAAAATGATAGTCTGAATCGCTCCAAGCTCCATCCCAAGAAGTTGCAAAGAAATCATAAGCAAGTAAACCAAGTAGAATCGCAATCGTTGGTTTAATCAACTTTGTAAGTAATTTGATCTTAGGTGAATCCTTAAATTTCAATAAAATTTTCAACAGAATAATCATTAAAAATACGGTTGGTGCTACCGTTGCAAATAACGCAATGGCTGCCCCAGGAATTCCAGCAACCTCATAGCCAATTTGACCAGCAAGCTTTGTTGCTATTGGACCTGGAAGAGCGTTTGCTAACGCCACTAGTTCACCAAAATCCTGTGTAGTCATCCAAGCCATACCGGTTAACAACCTCGTTTTGAATAAGTGGAATAGATGGAGGTCCTCCTCCGTACCCAACAATTCCAGGAATAAAAAATGCAATAAATAATTGAATTAAAACCATTAGGTCCTCCTCCTAGCCCGTTTGCTGTTCTTTTTCTTTCTTAGTTGGTTTAAATAGTGCATAGGCAATTAAAACAACAATAATAATAGCAGGATGAATCCCCAAAAACTGCATGCCTATTAAACTAACAACTGCCAAAACAATCGTCCCAATCCAACCAAGACTTTTCCCCGACTGTTTTGTAAATGTATACGTCATAACAAGAAGCATCACACCAACTACAGGTGTAACAGCCTGTGTCATTCCTTGTACGATTGGTGACTCACTGAATGATGTTAGAATGCTTATTAGAACAATAAGCATAACAACGGTTGGGATGATCGTAGCTAACAAGGCATTTAGCATACCTACCCATCCTCCAAGTCGATAGCCAATATAACCAGACATTTTTGTTGCTATTGGTCCTGGAAGAGTATTCCCAATCGCTAGAATATCAGCAAACTCTTCATCGTCCATCCACTTGTAACGCTTCACAACTTCATCGTGTACAAGAGGGATCGTAGATGGTCCCCCACCGTAGCCAAGCAATGTTGATCTAAAAAACGCAATAAAAAGATCCTTCTGTAGCTTCCAATTCATAAACCTTCCTCCTACCTATCAAACATAATCCTCTCTAATACTAATCGAATTATGAGCATCTGACAAACAAAAAAACGTTTCTTCCTAACAAAAGGTAAGAAACGTTCTAAATTCAATTACTTAAAGAAATTTATTGATTTTCGGGAAGACTCTAGTTGCGGTGTGATAAAAAAAGTCCTCATGAAATGATTCTGGGATCATATCTGCAAGCCATTCCATATATGGTTTCACTTGCACAAGTGGCCAATCGGTGCCAAACAGTAAGCGATCATAGCTGTCGCAATAAACTAACGCTTGGCGTAAGTGATCAAAATAACGATTGTCTCGATCAAAGTGTCTACCAACTCTTTCACCAGTTCCCACAATGAGTCCAGAAAGGTCTGCAAAGACATTCCGATTTTTATAGATCAATTCAGCAGCTGTTAAGCACCACGGGTCCCCAAAGTGCGCCATCATAAAGCGAACATCTCGATGCTCAACTGCTACTTCGTCAATGGACAAAGGATGAGAATACTTTAACAACCCTTTCTCAGCATATGTATCTCCCGTGTGATAAACAACAGGAATATCATATTGCTTAGCAAGCCTATATACAGGTTGATACACTTCATCATAAGCATAATAAGGGTAGTAACCGAGATATATTTTTATACCCACAACCCAATCCTTTTGCAGCTCTTCTTCTAATTCAACTAGCGATTTTTCTGTAAAAAGAAACGGATTGATGCCAATACAACACATAATCTGTTTCGGCCTCGTTTCTAGATCAAGACCCATTAAAGCTTGTGCGGACCGATCTGGAAACTCACCTGGAGAGGTCTCCACCACTCCCATTCCAATACCTAATACAACATTGGCATCCTTGTATTCCTTTAATAATCCCTCAGCGTTGTAAGAAATATCGGCTAAGTCTTTTGCCGTGTCCTTAAAAGATTGGATATTTGAAAAATGCAGGTGCGCATCAATGACTTTCATGATTACCCTCCATGAATCTAAGTTGTTTCAGCCACTCCCATCCAGATGTAGAGTGAAGTTCATCCGTAACACAATAGTAAGTAGGATTGGAACGAACCGATGCTGTATCTGGTGTAGCTGTATGTGTTTGACTCGTTTCATAAACCAACGCTTCTGCATTTGAGTAAATATCTGCGTCACCATTTGTCGGAATAATTGTTAGACCTTCAGTAGCCTTCTCATCCCATACTCGTAATATAGGACTTAACTGACTTCCCGATAATTCAATGCCTTCCTGCCCGGAAAATTTCCATTGCGTGTCTGATTCGTACGGAAAATACTTCAACAAAGCATTTTGTTTATCCAAAAACGAAACCGATCTAAATTCATCTGCTGTAAGCAATTGATTTGGATGACTAATTTCATAATAAGTCGCTACAATTGGACTTTGTGGTAACGTTAAATAAAACTGTCTAAGTTTCATTCCCATCCAATCCGGATGGTCGATGAAGTCTATATCAAGTTGAATACCTTTCCATTTATGGCCCCATTGATCTAATTGAGTAACAAATGAAGCGCTACGTGTTTGTTTTAATAAGGTATAGAGGTTGACGTTACCAGGTAGCGTATGAACGCCTCCACCCCATGGGTTCCACCAGGACTTCGGACCAGGCTTTGGAAACGAATGATCAAGCCACTCCTTTGTGTGTGTTGTAAGTGAATACATAGATGGGAAATATTCTGGTGCTACTTTAAAGGTTAACATACCATTTTTAAGTGTCCAAACCTTCTGTCCTTGCTCGTGATTGATTTCTTTTTGGATTTCTGATTGTTGCATCGGTATTGCTTTAACTGAGTACGTAGACTTACCCGCATCAGTTAAAATGGTTGTCTCTAGATTTGTGATCGTATTAGTAGATAGTTTTTGCTTAAAAGCTTGGCTCGATATGCCTTCAAGGTTCACCTTTTCTTCCAATTGATCATTCACTTTCACTTTTCCAGTTGTCACCTGCTTTGATGATGGCTTAGCTCAATCTCAATCTCATGACCAGGCGTAAAGAAGCCATGGTGTTTTGAAAAACTTAGATCAATTAGTTTACGAGTTGGCTGTTGTTTTAGATCCTGCTGAAATACTTGCCAATTAGCATACACATCTATATCAATCTTTAGCGGTTCAAACTCGTGCGTTACTCCAGGTTCTACTTCTTCTGCCTGCTGCTCCAATACTGCCTGCAAGCTAGGTGTATACAGGTTCGCGTTCTTTGGCCACTGCACGCCAAATGTATGGGAATCACCTTCAATAAAAAGCCATGGCTCACTTAATTGGTTGAGTGGCAATAACTCGAGTCCAACCGATTCATCAGCTTCAAGAATAGTCCCTTCTATTGGAAAGATCACTTTTTCTTCATTTAAATAAAATAACTGTCCCGTATCCAATTTGGTTAGAGCTGATTCGCCAGTATTCGTTACGTTTAAGGCAGCGGTTAACTGTCCATCATTTGACCAAGTTATGACTCGAGTAATTCTGCAATGTGGTTTTTCGAGTTGGTAGTTTAGCTTAAGGGTAACACCTTCTATATGTCGTTCCCACGTATAGCTGTCCCATGTTTTCTTCGCTAGATAATGCGAGGATGGTTTGCCAATAATGGGATGCAGAAAAACAAGCGGAATTCGCTCTGAGGTAAGGGCATTCTCAAGGACTGCCTGATGGTCTTCCTTACTCCACTTCATTACATTTTCCCCATGATAAAGCAAGAGATGAGTAGCCGATTCCATCACAAACGACTTATTTCTAGCCGGAATGGCCATACTAAGCTGTTCTTTATAGCTTGAATCTAGCCATTCGAGTGTCGACGTTATAGATACGTCCACCTTCATCTCACCAGTATTCAGCACAGTAAAAGGTATAGTCAAAACCTGTTTTTCCAATGACTTAAGCTCTAATACAAAAGGTTGATCTATTCCGTTCACCTTTATTTGAACAATTTGACGCTCCTCTAGTTGATTTTCCACTCGTACATAATACTCTGCTCGCTCACCTGAATGAAGCTGCTTTTTCTGCAACAAAAACGGCTCTAATTTTACTGGCTTTTTGATGGCTGTTCCAAGCTCTAACACGACTTCTTCTCCATCAATTTCGAGCTCCAACGTCAATTTCGGGTGCGTTTTCCACTTTGATTGTTCAAGTTCAGGCGCTTTAACAATAGAAAAAGGAATGGTAAATGTTTTAGTACCTTTCACTTTTTCATTTATAATAAAGGTGCTTTCAATATAAGGATGGTCAACAATTGTTCCTTTTACCCTTATTGAACCCTGTTGTTTCGTTTGAATATGTAAAGTGCCTTCATAATTACCTGATAACAATAGTTTATGGGTAGGTAAGGTAAAATCAACTTCATAACGCTCCGTTGAAAAGCCAGAAATCCCTCGGCCACTTTGTTCAATTTTAGCTTGAACCTCACCATTTTCGGTATCAAATTGATACGTATAATACGTGAATCCATTATTCTTTTCTCCGTCTGGTTTAATTTCAATTTCTCTTTTTAATGTCTCATACCAGTTAGAAGAATCGATATAATGACTTAACACAGGATGCGTAATTAATTTTGGAATAAAGTTTAATAAGTGTACACGATCATCCCGTTCTTCCCAAAAGAAGCCACAACGTTTGTATAACGGAACCGCTTTTGTATTACCTGGCCATGTATACAAATCAAGGCGCGGCCAGCCTAATTCTGTTGTACGCTTTAATGCCTCGAGTACTAATTTTTTACCTATACCCTTACCGTGATGGTCTGGATGAACATTTAATAATGGAATATAAAGGGCTCCTTCATCCCCTTTGTATTCAGAAAAACCACAATATCCAATAACGCTATCTCCATCAAAAGCAAGAAGGGTGAGGATATTTCCATTGGTTGCTTCGGCTGTGCGACGCTCTTCCTCTGTTTCAACTTCTTGATCGCCTCCCCAGCCTTCACGGCTTTCGTTCCACATTTTTGCGACTGCGGCTGCTAGATCTTCTTTGTATTCAATGATTTCGTATGTTAACACTGTGGAGATCATCCCCTTCTATCTATATCTAGTATAATTGTATGAATATTTCCTCCATTTGTAAATATCAAGAAACAAAAAAGCCTTCCTTTTTAAGGAAAGCTTCAAAGATACAGATTTACATTTGTTCAAGTTTTTCAAGATAAGGAGTTAAATCGACTCCCATTTCAGCTGCCAAACGTTTTCCAAGATCGGCGTCTGCACGATAAAAGTTACATAACAAGAGAAGAACGGTTCTCTGTTCCACTCCTTGCCAATCATCTACTAAATTCTTAACTAATGAATCTTGCATTTCTTTACTATGACGACGCCATACCTGACCCGCTTGCCCAAAAAGATTTTTCTTTTCAATCGCTTGGCGCCCGCGAGTTTCTCCTTCATTTGGAGCCTTATAGTCCATGTGTAGCTCGTCTTCCTTGGGCTCTGTTTCATAGCGATTTGGTTCATAGTTCACAGGACTCTTTTGCTGCTTAAACGGCATTGCACCATCTCTTTGATAGTTGTTCACCTGTGCAAATGGACAGTTAACTGGAAGCTGTAGATAGTTTGGTCCAATACGATAACGTTGGGTATCAGAATAAGAGAATAGACGTCCTTGTAGTAGCTTATCCTCAGAAGGTTCGATACCAGGCACAACAACACCTGGATTAAAGCCAACAGACTCTGTTTCAGAGAAAATATCCTCTGGATTGCGGTTTAACGTCATAGTTCCAACATGATGATATGGAATGTCTTCTTCAAACCAATCTTTTGTTGCGTCGAGTGGGTCAAAATCGAAGTTGTCCATATCCGCAGGATCTAGAATTTGCACATAAAAATCCCATTCAGGATAATCTCCGTTTTCAATTGCCTCATATAAATCAACAGAAGCATGGTTAAAGTCTTTTCCTTGAATTTCAGTTGCCTCTTCAGCTGTTAGATTACGCTGCCCTATTTTTGGCACCCAACGGAACTTCACGTACACGGTATTACCATAAGCATTGATCCATTTAAATGCGTGTACACTTGATCCTCTCATCTCACGGTAGTTCGCGGGAATTCCTTCATCTGTGAATAGGTGCATCATCATATTTGTTGATTCAGGTGAAAGTGACATGAAATCCCAATAGCGATTAGGGTCTTGAACATTGGTACGTGGATCTGGCTTTAACGAGTGCACCATGTCAGGAAATTTAATAGCATCCCTAATAAAAAACACAGGTAAGTTATTTCCAACGAAATCCCAGTTTCCTTCTTCAGTATAAAACTTCACAGAGAACCCACGAGGATCTCGTAAGGTTTCTGGAGAACGGTTGGCCATGAATAACCGTTGAAAAGCGAACAAAAACTGGTGTTTCTGTGCCTTCATTTTGTAAAAATGCTGCTTTTGTATATCGTTTCATACTTTTTGCAAGTTTAAATACACCATGTGCTCCTGCTCCACGAGCGTGGACTACACGTTCGGGTACTCGCTCTCTATCAAAATGTGCTAGTTTTTCAATCAGTTGATAGTCTTCTAGTAACGTAGGACCGCGTTGACCTGCCGTCCGTGAATTTTGATTATCATAAATTGGTTGACCTTGATTGGTTGTCAGCTTCTTCATAAGGAAATCCCTCTCTTTTTTCAAAATGAATAATAATTATCTCTTAATAATTATTATTAATAAGTAAGTTCATTTTACCCATTACACCCTAGACTGTCAATCACCAACATCTACTATCATTTAAAGTGTTGAAACGTGTTCCCTCTACTAATCGGGTAGGTTTCTTTACCTGTTACGTAATTTATGATTCGCTGATTTCTTTGTACGGCTAGTGCAAGATTTGTAGCACCTGTCCCATGAGCATGGACAACATCTGACAAAGCAAAAATCTGAGCATCTCTAGGTTGTTTAAATTGCAGACGACCATCAAGTTCTACCCCAAATTCCTTCTCACTTTCCCAGACAATTTCATCCTTAAATTGTTCAAACCAATTAGGCAACTTTGGCTGATACCCCGTAGCTAAAATGATTTTCTCAGACTTATGTGAGAAATTAGACTCATCTTGCCATTGATTAAAATTTAGTTCATAGGTTTTTGCATCGATCTGTTTCACTTGATCCAGCTCAGACATCGCTTGAATATGTGCCGGTGAATGTTTGTTCCCGATTGAACGATGATACAGCAAATCATAGATATTTTTTAATGTTTTCACTTGAATTCCATTACGAATACTGCCTAGCAATGGTAAAGCTTCTTTTCTTTTTGAATACTCTAGCTCATGAAAATACTCAACATATTCAGGTGAGAACATCTCTAACCCTAATTTACCCTCTTCCATCTGAAAGAAACCTGCTGAACGTGTAAACAAGCTCAATTCATAGCCGAATCTATCCTGATCTGCAAGTAGATCATAAAAAATTTCTGCAGCACTTTGACCTGATCCTACAATTGTAATTGAGCCGGATTCTTTTAACTCTTGGGCATTTTGTATGTAATGACTGGAGTGCACAAAATCATCCGTTAACGATTTCTTAATGGATGCTTGGAACAAGTGGAGTGCTTCCTGTTCCGAGTACTATTTGATTACTAGTTACATAGTGTACAGCTTCCGTTTGTGTATCTATACATGTAACGATATAGTGCTGTTTGTTTGAGTCATACTCTACGTCATCTATCCGAGTTCCAAACTGACAATTAGAAAGCTTTTGTGCAACCCACTGCAGATACGCATTGTATTCTTTTCTTGGTATATCAAAACGGTTAAAAAAGTAAAAAGCATACAATCTTTCTTGTTCGTGCAGATAATTCAAAAACGTAAACGCGCTCTTAGGATTAGCGAATGTCACTAGGTCTGCCAAAAAAGGTACCTGTAAATCAGTCATATCTAACAGCATACCAGGGTGCCATTGCAAACTGGTATGCTGTTCATAAAATACACATGACAGGTCAGTACCTTCTTCAAGCAGAGCAGCCAAGCCCTAAGTTAAAAGGGCCGATGCCTACACCAAGAACATCAAAATGTTCTTTAATTTCCAAAGTGGTTCCCCCTATTTCATCAGGTTACGAATTAACTTATGTGTAACAGGTCCTTGTTTATAACGAATCGGCAAGTCAAAGGATGTGGTCTGTTTAACCATTCCCTTTCGATGTGAAAACGTCAGAAAACTATCATAACCGTGATAGGAGCCAATTCCACTTGGCCCCGCGCCACCAAATGGTAGATATGGATTTGCCACATGCATAATGGTGTCATTTACACAGCCACCACCAAATGAGAGCTCATCTACAAATTGAGATTCCACCTCTTTATTCTCAGTAAACACATATAAAGCAAGTGGATTTGGCAGTTCTCGAATTCTAGCTTGTGCTTCAGCAGTGGATGAATACGTGAGAATCGGTAAAATCGGACCGAATATTTCATCCTGCATCACTGGAGATTCCAAGCTTACTCCGGATAATACAGTTGGTGATAGAGCTAACTCTTCTCGTTTGTATTGCCCGCCAACTAAAACCGATTCACCCTCAATAAAGTCAACTAAGCGATCAAAGTGCTTTTCACTTACAATGCGTGGGTACTTGCCTTTTTTCCATGGTTTCTTGTACAAATCGTTAATATGTTTTTCTAGTTTTTCAAGAAATTCATCTTTCACTTGTTCATCAACTAGTACATAATCCGGCGCAATACAGGTTTGTCCGGCATTAAGAAACTTGCCCCAGGCAATACGCTTAGCTGCAAGATCAAGCTTGGCGTCTTGATGCACAACTGCAGGACTTTTCCCACCTAACTCAAGCGTATGAGGAGTTAAGTGCTTAGCTGCGGCCTCCATCACAATTTTTCCAACGCCAACACTACCAGTGAAGAAAATATAGTCAAACGGTTCTTTTAATAATTCAGTACTCGTCTCCACTGCGCCCTCTACTACAGCGATGTAGTCCTCAGAAAAAGTCTCGCCCAAAATTTCCGTAATGACTGCTGAAGTATGAGGCGTTAGCTCTGAAGGTTTTACGACAGCACAGTTCCCAGCAGCAATTGCACCAATAAGAGGGGCCATTGCTAATTGGAACGGATAATTCCAAGGTGCAATGATAAGCACAGACCCTCGAGGTTCATGAATCACATAACTCTTTGAGCCCGTGTGCGAAGCTGGTGTTTTCACTTTTTTTGGCTTCATCCATTCTTTTAGTGATGCTTCCATATGAGTAATTTCGGAATAAAGAATGCCTATCTCAGTAGTAAATGCCTCTTCCTTAGACTTGTTTAAATCTAGCTTTAAGGCGTGTAATACTCGATTTTCATTTTGTTTAATTGCTTTTCTAAGCTTATCAAGCTGATGAAGGCGAAATTCCTCTGGACGTGTCGTTCCACTATAGAAGTACTGCTTTTGTTTAGTTCGTAAAACATGATACATACAAAACCATCTCCTTATTTTCTGCCATAGTCAGCTTTAATTTCACCCCAGTGTTTTGTCTCCCATTTTAGAATAGGGTTACTGTATCTATTTTCTCTAAGCCATTTTTCTGCACGATCAATTAACAGCCACATCTCTTCCGTTTTTATCGATCTCTCCAAGCTTGAATTTGCTTTTCTATCTTTCACCCATTTAATTGCGGTTTTTGAATCAGAATAAACTGGGGTTGTTGAATCATTTTGTTCATATAAATAAGCAAGAGCATGCACAATGGCAAGGAATTCACCCATGTTATTTGTACCAATATGTATCTCTCCGTGTGAAAATAGGATCTCTCCTGTTTTTGTATCCACACCCTTATACTCCACTATACCCGGATTTCCTCGTGAACCAACATCAACCGAGATACTTTCCCAAATTATTTTATCTTCACTGATAACAGATTCTTTTTTTGTCTTTGTACCTGTTGTTTTTTTTGTGGCAGTTCTTGATCCTGGCTTTGATTGAAATGCCTCTTCTGCCTCAGCTTTTGTAGGAAATGATTTAAACCTAGCTCCCGGGAATCCTTTTACTTGGGCTTCACATTCAGCCCAACTCGTATAAATTCCTGGTTGAATCCCTTTCCAAACAACATAAAACTTACCCTTTGCCAAGAAACTCACCTTCTTTGTATGAAATAGATAACAATGACCAATACTACTATTAACTAAGTTTACAACACAAACTCATAAAGGAGCCCTTAAAATGCCTAAACGAAACAAACAAAAAAATAAAGCATTAACAAATAATCAAACTCCAACCGAGACCTTGTTTAATCAAGAGGTTTCAAGTGAGTTAGTTGATAACGGAGAAAACAAATCAAATCATAAGCATCAAAAGAAATCGAACTCTTCTAGCGAATCTTGAGATTCGCTATGCTATTTTCTATGAAACCATGAAAGGAGACACCTATTGTGGATGTTCTGTTAAATCGTAAAGAGGAAAAGAGGCAATCTGGGGAGTTAATCTACTCGAAAAACAAGAAACTATACGCTTTAATTGAAGATGCAGATGAACGATATCCATATCTGCTTCTCTGTTTAACAAATTTAGAGATCATTCAATATTATGATGATTTGCCAACAAATGATGAAATCTGCTTTGATATCGATGACGAAATTGAGAGTGTTCATCACCATAAATATTCTAAAATTACGATTGCTTAACCAGAGAAGGAGGATGAACCACATATACGTGGTTCATCCTCCAACATTTATCATACTTATTGTGATTGTTCTTGCTCAGCTTCAAGCTCTTGCTCTTCATACCAGTCATCAAGAACCTTTGCGTCTAAAATTCGTGATTGAATATAAGCCGTTTGCTTTTCTGTAAAAGCTTCAGACCACTTGAATTCAAAATCTTCTGCAACTCGCACTAATGTTAACAACTCTTGCCATGCTACATAGCGCTTATACCAAAAAAACTGTGGTTGTTCTGTCATGTAAGGGTAAAGGTCATCAAACTCCGTATGTTTGCAATCAATAGTACGCTCAAATTGGATTTTGGCATTTACCAGCTTCTCTTCGAAGTACGCCTGCATGTTGTTGACTTCCATTCATGTCCCCTCCTAATGATGTTATACTTGGAACTCCAAGCTACATCTTTTACCTATTATATCATGACTTGGCCATAAGCTTAAATAGTGTGTTTTACCAAACCGTGAATTTTCACAGAATTATAGAAACTGTGCTCTTTCTTCAGGAGTTGGCAATCGACATGAATCTTTTTTGCCAAAAAAACGAAATCGGTGGCGTGCGATAAATTGATATAAGCGATTCCTCCATGTTGGCGGAATCAAGTACGCGACTAAAAAAATCCTCCACCTTAAAGGTAAGTTCCGAACAATTCGTAAAATGGCATCTGCATGAGTAAAGGCACAATCACCCTCTATCAAAATCATTGAATCCGTTTGTTCGCTAATCTGATATTTCCTTTTCAACTCTTGACCTTTTTCAGACTGCAGCGATGTATAATAAAAATAACGATTTTTATCACGTTTTATGATAAAATCAACACCTTTATTACACAAATTACATACGCCATCAAATAGAATAATTCCTCTAGAGTTCTCCATTTTTATTCACCTGCCAAGTAGTTTATTCCTTCACATTTCTCTTACTATTAATTATATCAGATTTTCTATAGACCGAAAAACCTATGATGATCTATTCAATAACACTATTTCTGTAGGTAGACCTATGAAAAAATCCTCAGCAAATCTCACATTCTTACATAGTAGATAAGCGTTCCGACCCTTTTTTTGCAAGCGAGAAATTGGTAGAATGGAGCCTAATGAGTATTTCTAAGAAAAGTTGGTGAACCTATGTTTTCAAATGCAGAGATTGGTATTGATTTAGGAACTGCAAATATTCTTGTGTATAGTAAAGATAAAGGTATTATTTTAAATGAACCTTCAGTAGTAGCTCTTAATACAGAAACACGTGATGTACTTGCAGTAGGTGCAGAGGCAAAAAGTATGGTAGGTAAAACACCTTCTCATATCGTAGCAGTAAGACCTCTTCGTGATGGTGTCATTGCAGACTTTGATGTAACAACAAGTATGTTAAAAGCGATTATGAAAAAAGCTAGTAAACAATTAGGACTATCACTTCGTAAGCCAAACGTTGTTGTTTGCGCTCCATCAGGTTCAACGTCTGTAGAACGTCGCGCAATTTTAGATGCTGTTCGCAGCTGTGGCGCTAAAAATGTTCATATCATAGAAGAACCTGTCGCAGCAGCTATTGGTGCTGACTTACCCGTAGAAGAGCCTACAGCTAATGTTGTAGTTGATATTGGTGGCGGTACTACAGAAGTAGCGATCATTTCATTTGGTGGAGTTGTTTCTTGTAATTCCGTCCGAATTGGTGGCGACAAGCTTGATGAAGCGATTATTCAACACGTTCGTAAGCAATATAATGTATTAATTGGTGAACGTACAGCTGAACAAATTAAAATGGAAATTGGCTATGCGCCAATTGACCATGAAGTATTAAGTATGGAAGTACGAGGCCGCGACCTTGTGAATGGACTTCCTAAAACTGTTGCACTTCAATCAGATGAGATTCGTCATGCGATTAGCGAACACCTCCTTCAAATTCTTGAAGCTGTTCGTTCCACTTTAGAGGATTGCCCTCCTGAGTTAAGCGGTGATATCGTAGACCGTGGTGTACTCATTACAGGTGGTGGCGCATTATTAAAAGGTATTCAAGACTGGTTATCATCCGAGATTTCGGTCCCAGTTCATCTTGCACCAAATCCACTAGAGTCCGTTGCAATTGGTACAGGTCGTTCATTAAAGTTTATTGATAAACTCCAAAAAGCAACTGTATAAGGATAAAACCACCGCATTCTTTGCGGTGGTTTTTAATTGTTTCGTTTTCTAGTGAGATAGATATCAAGAGTATCCATTTCCTCATTTAACAAATACTCCATTTCTATCAGGTCTTGAGTCACTACAATTGGATCATTTTCAGACCATCTTACATAATACACAAAGTAATATCCATTTATTTTACAAAAAATGACCTGAGAATCAGAAAACCGATCATAAATTGCCTTCATCTTTCCTTTTTTTAAATAGGAATATGAAAGAAGCCTCATAAACATACCTCCGCTTTCCTTCCCATTCCCTTATTATTCGCCATTGTAACATGATATACGGCAAAATCTATTTCCCGGGCAACAATAAAAACAGAAGCACCAGGTGATCAGCTCCTGTTTTTACAAATAATACTATTTAATTTCTTGTTTCTCGAATAATGAATTGGCAGGTACAGCTTCGATTGGTTTAATATTTTCTCGATTGGCAAGAAATTCTGGTCTTGGTTTCTGTCCGGAGTATGGCTTTCCTATTATGTTCTCGATAGAGTTAAACACAAAGAAAACATTACTACGAGGATAAGGGGAAAGGTTCCCATTAGATCCATGCATCGTATTGCTTTCAAAAAACAGCACTGAGCCCGCTTGGCCCTGTCGCCCGGTCAATGCGACCTCCTGCTTTTTCTGTTAACCAACTTAAGCTTTCGTTATCCGGTGTACCTGCTTCCTGCTTCTGCAAGGAAGACTTAAAATTTTCATCAGGCGTTGCCCCGGCGCAAGACACATACCATTTATGTGAACCAGGTATCAACATGAGCGGTCCGTTAAACTCATAGTTGTCAGTTAGGATGATTGAACAGCTAACCGCACGCATATGTTGCATGCCATCTTCAACATGCCAGGTTTCGAAATCAGAATGCCAATAAAATTCTTTTCCTTTAAAACCAGGCTTAAAATTAATACGCGATTGATTAATATATACTTGACTACCAAGCAATTGCTCAGCGATTTTTACAATTCGCTCATTTTTCGATAGGATTTCAAAGAACCCGCTATCTTTATGAATCTCAAAAACAGAGCGAATCTCATTACTTCCCGGTTCCTTAATAACATCAGCCGTATCCCTAGACTGATTTTCTTTCATCGTTTTATCAAGCTCTTTAGTCATAAGCTTTACTTCTTCATCGGTAAATAACTTTTCCTTCATTAGATATCCATTCTCTTCATATGAGTGAAGCTCTTGTTTATTAAGTGGTCCAACGCCATTTGAATGAATGATTGGGTCTTTTCTTTCTTTAATACTTGCTTTACTACTCACCCTTGAAGGATATAAATCAATGTTCATGTCCATTTTTCTTACCTCCTAGTAAATTCCCGAGTTTATCTTTTAGGTAATGTAGACTCTATGTGTAAGTCTCGGATGTAGAAAACACTATTTGACAGGAAAATGCTGTCGTCACCGCTAGAATAAATAGCAGTACCAACACATGTTCATTGAGCCATCCCTCCTTTATAAAGTATATATTGGATACAGAACCCTTTTTGAATAGACATTAAACATGCTATTTTGGTGATAACTGCTGTAAGTGTGCTTGTAACGGTAAATATTTTTTATGAATTGATGAGGAGATATTTAAAAGAATGATTGGGAAGGCGCTGACTGTGAAGGATTGTGGAATCGAGGATGGCTGTTTGTTTCAGTTAAGAAGCTAGACTATCAGGAAATAGAGTTCTAAGTCGGTAATGAGAGCAATTTACCGGTAATGAGCTCTCTTTATAAGCAATGAGAGCATTATATCGGTAATGAGCCCTCTTAATCAGTAATGGGAGCATTATATCGGTAATGAGCCCTTTTTATCAGTAATGAGAGCATTGCTGGCCAGTTTAGCTCAACTCCTACCACTACAAACGGACCCACTTTTGGAGCAGCGAATCTACGACAAAAAACGAACGACCCACATCTGGATCGTTCGCATAATATTTATCCATTCTCTTGCAAAGCTTATTCTTCTACGACTTTCTTTTTCAAGATACCAAGCAAAATGGCCGTTAGGATTGCACCTAATACCACTGCGAGTAAGTATAAAAGTGCGTACGGCCACCAATCGCCTTGATTTACAAGTGGAAACACAAACAGTCCACCATGCGGAGCTGGAAGTAAAATTCCAAAAAATGCTGTTAATCCTCCAGCAAGAGCAGAACCAGCTATTGCTGCGGGAATCACACGCAAAGGATCTGCGGCTGCAAATGGAATTGCTCCTTCTGTGATGAAGAACAGACCAAGCAAGTAATTCGTAATACCTGATTGACGATCCTTTTTGCTAAATTTACTTCTGAAAAACGTAGTCGCTAATGCAATTCCAATTGGAGGAGCCATACCTCCTGCCATAACGGCTGCGTGTGGAGCTAGGTTTCCAAGCGTCAATCATCGCAATACCAAATGTAAACGCAGCTTTATTTACTGGTCCACCCATGTCAACGGCCATCATACCACCAAGGATCACACCTAAAATAATCATGTTTGCCGTACCTAATCCACTTAACCAGTTCTGTAGACCCAAGTTAATGCTTGCAAGTGGAGCAACAAGTAAAAGCATAATCATACCTGAAACAAATAAGTTAAGTACAGGTGTAAATAAGATATTCCCAATTCCTTGAAGAACCTGTGGTAGCTTATTAATTAACATACGAACAAGCAAGGCGATATAACCTGCAAGGAAACCGGCAATCAAGCCACCAAGAAATCCTGCTTCCCCATTCATCGCAATCATACCAGCAACCAAACCAGGCGCAAACCCAGGACGATCCGCAATACTCATTGCGATAAAAGCAGCTAGAACAGGTACTAATAATTTAAAAGCAGTACCTCCACCTATTTGATCAAGCATTCCTGCAAATGTTCCTTCAGCTTCAATGCCACCAAATAAAAACGATAATGCAATTAAAATCCCGCCACCAATAACAAATGGAAGCATATTGGATACACCGTTCATAATGTGTTTGTAAATTCCTAGACCTTTTTTACCTGAATCAGATGAATCTGATCCTCCGCCTGCATTTCCAGAGCCTTTATAGATTGGTGCTTGGTCAGATAATGCTCGGTCAATTAGATCCTTTGGCTTACGCACTCCGTCTGCAACAGGTGCTTGAATCACTTTTTTGCCTGCAAATCGATCCATCTCAATTTTAGTATCCGCTGCAACGATAATCGCATCTGCTGCTTCAATCTCAGCAGCTGTTAGTTTATTCTTTACACCACCGGAGCCATTTGTTTCAACTTTAATAGATATACCAAGTTCAGCTGCCTTGCTCTTTAAGGCATCAGCTGCCATATACGTATGCGCGATACCCGTTGGACAGCCTGTTACTCCTAATATGCGCGGACTATTTGACGAGTTCGTATCAGATGAAGCTTGCTTTGCAGCTTCAGCTTCTGCCTCAGCTGCTTCTTCGGCTTCCTTCTCAGCATCCTTCTGGTCAATGGCTGATAAAATTTCTTCTTCAGTTGAAGCATTCAGGATGGTTTGGCGGAAGTTATCATCCATTAAAAAAGTTGTTAACCGAGAAAGTGTCGCCAAATGTTCGTTATTTGCTCCTTCACTTGCAGCGATCATAAAAAATAACTGGCTTGGTTGACCGTCTAGTGCTTCGTAATCGATTCCTGATTTTGAACGACCAAAACCTATCGTTGGAGTCTGCACTGCTGATGTTTTAGCATGTGGAATGGCAATACCCTCGCCTAAACCTGTTGTACTTTGTGCTTCTCGTGCAAGGATTGCTTCCTTATATGCTTGTTTGTCTTTAAGGCGACCCGCTTGAGCTAGCTTATCAACTAACTCATCAATAACAGCTTCCTTACTTGACGCTTTCAGATCTAAAATCATTGTATCTTTTTTTAGTAGTTCTGAGATCTTCATGAAGATCCCCCTTTCCCCCATTTGGTATGCATTCTTTTTATTTAAGCTCAGATATGTTTACTTGTTCCATAAGTTCTTCAACATGAGACAGCTCACAAAATCCTTTTGAAAAAGCAGTAGAACTACCAGAAGCGACAGCGAAGCGAAAGGCCTCTTCTAACGAGACTTCCTTATGACTTGCTGCCAGGAAGCCTGCAAGGGTTGAATCACCAGCACCTACAGAATTTTGTACCGTTCCTTTAGGAGTTGTGGCAAATAACACCTTTTCCTTTGTTCCTAGAACAGCTCCATCACCAGCAAATGTGACAAATACATAGTCAATGCCTTTAGCAGTAAGCTCTCTCACGTAAGGAAGAGCTTCTTCTGGTGTGTTAATTTCTGTCCCTACTAGTTCTGAAAGCTCATGTTGATTTGGTTTGATGAATGTAGGTGCAGCTTCAACTGCGTCAATCAATGGATGTCCACTTGTATCAAGAAATACCTTCACACCATTTTTCTTCACTCGATGAATCCATTCTGTGTAAATGGTGTCATCCAATGAGCCAGGTACACTACCCGCAAGCACAAGAATGTCTGACTCTGTTAATTGGTCAAGCTGATCAATGAGTTGGGCTAAATGATTTGGTGTAATTTCTGGCGACGTACCATTTAACTCAGTCTCTTCAGTGCCTTTCATTTTTATGTTGATACGTGTATCTCCATGAACTTGAACAAAGCTTGTTGTAATATCTTCTTCTTGTAACGTATTGATAATATAGTCACCAGTAAATCCGCCAATAAAACCTAGAGTTTGACTAGTATGACCAAGTCTTTTTAACACACGTGATACGTTAATTCCTTTACCACCAGGAGCTTTGTGCTCTTTCCTGGATCGGTTCACCTGACCTGGTTTCAGGTCATCCAGCTCAACAAAATAATCAACAGCCGGGTTTAATGTGACCGTGTATATCATATAGCTACCACCTTTATATCTGTTATTTCTCTGTACTTATCCAGTATATGTTGTTCAAGAAATGAACTTGTAATTAGAGTCACTTCATCAATCTCAGCAAATTTTGCAAATGAAAGCTCGCCATACTTTGTATGATCCGCTAACACGTAGCTTTGTCTTGAACGTCTTTTTGCATACGCTTTTACAAACGCTTCTTGTGGATCCGGAGTTGTGCAGCCATCATCAAACGTAATTCCGTTTGTACCAAGAAAGGCTAAATCAAAACGAAATGTTTCAAGAGTCTCAATGGCACTTCGACCTATAAAAGCTTTTGTACCAGGTTTTACTTGGCCACCTACAACATGTGTTTCAATACCTGCTTCCACTAGCTCGACAACATTTGATAAACCATTGGTGACAACAACGACTTGCTTTTCTTTTAGGAATGGAATCATTTCCACAGTTGTTGTTCCAGCATCTAAGAAGATACAATCCCCTTTTTCAACAAATGTTGATGCAAACTGGGCGATTTGACGTTTTTCATGACTGTTTTTGGCTGATTTTTCAGCAACAGTTGGCTCAATTCGTTTCTTTTGAAAAAGAGTCGCCCCTCCATGAATGCGCTTTAATTTCTTTGCGTCTTCAAGTTCCGTTAGGTCTCTCCGGATGGTTGATTCAGATGCTCCAGTCGCCTCAACCAATTCATTAAGCTTTACTATATGTTTTTCTTTAATTAAATCCAAAATCTTCTCTTGACGTTCCACAGTAAGCATTTCATCACCTCTATCTCTCGTCGAACATAGTATAACTCTTTAAACACTCATAATCAATCAAAAATAATCAAAAACATTCATTCCCAATTTTCTCACTACATCAAACAAAAAACAAAGTGGGTATGAGAAGCTCCACTTTGTTTTTAAGATTTATTATGCTTTTGTTGCTTCTACAATTTCAGAGAGTTCTGTCCAACGATCCATTGTCTCTTCTAATGCTTTTTCTAGCCGTTGCTTTTCTGCTAGTAACTTTTCAATTTGAGTGTAATCACTGCCGGCCTGGTCAATTGCTTGAGCCACATCAGTTGCTTGCTGCTCTAGTTGTTCCATTTTCTCTTCAATGCTTTCCCATTCTTGTTTCTCTTTATAGGTTAACTTTCGCACTTGCTGTGTTTTAATTTTTCCTTTAGTGTTTTCAGATTGGACAGTTTGCTGATTAGCTTCTTGCAGCTGTTTTTGTTCAAGAAATTCACTATAATCACCTTGAAAACGTTGGGCGTCGCCACTGCCACTAAGATATAACAGGTGATCTACCACTTTATCTAGAAAATAGCGATCATGTGATACGGTTATAACAACACCTGGAAATTGATCAATATAATCTTCTAATACAGCTAAGGTCTGTATATCAAGATCATTTGTTGGCTCATCTAAAAAGAGAACGTTTGGTTCACCCATTAGTACTTTTAATAAATACAGGCGGCGTTTTTCTCCCCCGGATAGGCGTCTAATGTAGGTCCATTGCATGCTTCGAGGAAATAAAAACCGTTCTAGCATTTGTTCAGCTGTAACCGTTTGTCCATCGGCTGTATACACAACCTCTGCTATTTCTTTTATGTATTCAATGACCTTTAGATCTCCATCAATTTCCTGATCATCCTGAGTGTAGTATCCAATTTTAACGGTAGAACCGCGGCTTACCTCACCTGCATCAGGTGTGATCCTGCCTGCTAGGATATTAAGAAGCGTTGTTTTTCCTGTACCATTTGATCCAATGATGCCTAACCTCTGATGCGGAACGACTAAATAGTTTACATGTTCAAATAAAGAATGACCTTTATAAGACTTAGCTACATCGTTTAACTCAAGAACGTCATTGCCTAATCGTTGTGATCCGATCGAAAAATCAAGATTCTGTTTCTGCGTAAGACCTGCCTCATCACGCAAGCCTTCAGCTCTCTGAACACGTGCCTTCTGTTTGGTGGTACGTGCCTTTGCTCCCCGTCTAAGCCATTCTAATTCGCGCTTTAGCAGGTTCTGTCGTTTGCTCTCTGTCTGCTGTTCAAGTTCTTCACGCTCTGCACGCTTTTGTAAGTATGTCTCAAAGTTTCCCTCATATTGATAGAGTTTACCTTGATCGAGCTCGTACATTTGATTGGTTACTCGGTTAAGAAAGTAACGATCATGGGTTATCACAATAAGTGCACCCTTATAATTGGCTAAATAGCCTTCTAGCCACTCTACCGTCTCATGATCAAGATGGTTGGTCGGTTCATCTAACAATAATAAATCAGCTGGACGTATTAATGCCTCCGCAATCGCAACCCTTTTTTTCTGTCCACCTGAAAGTGCACGAATCTGCTGACTCACATCCTGAATGCCTAGCTTAGATAGAATGGTTTTAGCCGTTGTATTGGCCTCCCAAGCAGATTCCTGGTCCATCTGCTGTTGAACGGTCATAAAACGATTTTGAACTTGTTCATTTTCAGGTTGGCGTTCAAGATCAATTAGCGCTTGCTCATATGCACGCATCGTTTTCATAATGATCGATTCACCATGATAGATTTGCTCCAAAATTGTGCGATCCTCTGTTAAGTCTGGTTGCTGTGGAAGATAGGTAACGGTAAAATCATTGGCATGAAAAAGCTT